>JAZUSW010000044.1:0-4694 GCA_045606925.1 Acutalibacteraceae bacterium
ATAGGCGTGCGAATTTCAGAGGAAGAGGGTTTTAAAATTTATCAAGCTGATAAAAGCAATAAAATCACTCCCGATAAATACGATAATTTAGTAAAGAAATATAGTAAATGATTTATTTCGCGAATTTAATGACAAAAAAGCATAGGCAATTTGCTTATGCTTTTTTATGTTATATATTTTTAGATTTAAAAAACAGGAAGAAGGGCAATTGATAATATTTTAACAATGTGTGAGCGTTTAAAAGAAAAAAATTAAAAAACATTGATAAAAAATTAACAAACCTATTGACCTTTTTTTGATTGCTGTATATAATAGTAGAAAATTGCTTTTGGAGGTAATAATTATGGCAAGAGTTTATAATTTTAGTGCAGGTCCTTCAATGCTTCCTTTGGAAGTTCTTGAGACTGCTGCAAAAGAAATGTTAGAATATGGTGAAAGCGGACAATCGGTTATGGAAATGTCTCACCGTTCAAAAGTTTATGATGCAATCATTAAAACTGCTGAAGCCGATTTGCGCGAGATAATGAATATTCCTGATAATTACGAGGTTCTTTTCTTGCAGGGTGGTGCTTCCACACAGTTCGCAATGATTCCTATGAATCTTATGAATAAGAATAAAAAAGCAGACTTTGTTATTACTGGTCAATGGGCAAACAAGGCATATAAAGAAGCCGCTCGTTACGGCGAGGCAAAGGCAATTGCTTCTTCGGCTGATAAAACATATTCATATATTCCTAAACTCAACAAGGATGATTTCACACCCGATGCCGACTATTTCCACATTTGTATGAACAATACAATTTACGGTACAAAGTGGAATGAGTTGCCCGATACAGGAGATGTACCGCTCGTAGCGGATATTTCATCCTGCATTTTGTCAGAGCCGATTGATGTTACAAAGTTCGGCCTTTTGTATGCCGGTGCGCAAAAGAACGTAGCTCCCGCAGGTCTTACAATCGTAATTGTCAGAAAAGATCTGCTCGGTAACGCTATGGATATTACACCCACAATGCTCAACTATGTAACACACGCCGAAAATGAATCTATGTTCAATACACCGCCTTGCTACACAATTTATGTTGCAGGTTTAACATTTAAATGGATTAAGAAATTGGGCGGTCTTGAGAAGATGGCAGAACTTAATAAGAAAAAGGCCGCAATTCTCTATGATTTTCTTGATAACAGCAAACTTTTCAAGGGTACAGTTGTAAAAGAGGACCGTTCACTTATGAATGTACCGTTTGTAACAGGCAACGATGAACTTGATGCTAAATTTGTAAAAGAAGCCGCAGCCGCAGGATTTGTAAATCTTAAAGGTCACCGTTCGGTTGGCGGTATGAGAGCTTCTATCTATAATGCAATGCCTATTGAGGGCGTAGAAAAGCTTGTAGAGTTTATGGCTAAGTTCGAAAAGGAGAATGCGTAATGTTTAATATTAAAACCTATAATAAAATTTCGGAAATCGGACTTAATGAGTTTGATGAGGCAAAATACGCCATCGGTGATGATGTTGAGAATCCGGTGGGTGCTATTGTTCGCTCGGCAACATTACACGATGTTGAATTTCCGCAGTCACTTTTGGCTATAGCCCGTGCAGGTGCCGGTACTAACAACATTCCTACCGACAGATGTGCCGCAGAGGGCATAGTTGTGTTTAATACCCCCGGTGCTAACGCTAATGCTGTTAAGGAATTGGCAGTTGCAGGATTGCTTTTATCTTCCCGTAGAATTATCCCCGCTATCGAGTGGGCAAAGACTCTCAAAGGTAACGGCGAAAATGTTGGCAAGATGGTAGAAAAGGGCAAGGGCGCCTTTGTCGGTCCCGAAATCAAGGGAAAGAAGCTTGGTATTATCGGTCTTGGCGCAATCGGCGTTTTGGTTGCCAATGCCGCCAACTCGCTTGGTATGAAGGTTTACGGCTACGACCCGTATTTGTCACTTAAATCCGCTTGGAATTTAACTCACTATGCAATGCGTGCCAATGATTTAAAAGAGATTTATGAGAACTGTGATTATATTTCTATCCACGTTCCGCTGACTCCCGATACCAAGGGCTTCGTAGATGCCGAAGCTATCAAGCAAATGAAAGACGGCGTTCGTATCCTTAACTTCTCGCGTGCTGACCTTGTAAATTCGGCCGATATGATTATTGCTCTTGAATCGGGCAAGGTGGCAACATATGTTACCGATTTTCCGACCGATGAAATGCTTGGCATTAACGGTGCTATTTGCATACCGCATCTTGGTGCACCCACACCCGAATCGGAAGACAACTGCGCTACTATGGCGGCAAAAGAGCTTATTGATTATATCGAAAACGGAAATATTGAAAACTCGGTTAATTTCCCTGCAGTATCTGCTCCGAGAGCCACCGAAAAGCGTGTATGCATAATGCATAAAAACATTCCCAATATGCTTACTGCAATCACTTCGGCAGTTGCTGAAAATAATGTTAATATAGAAAATCTTCTTAATAAGGCGCGCGGCGATTTCGCTTATACAATCCTTGATATCAGCGAAGCCGATTATGATGCTATCTATGAGAAAACAACCAAAATAGACGGTGTAATTCGCGTTAGAATTATTTAGTTTTCATTGACAAAAAATACCTACTGTGTTAGAATTTTTCACAGTAGGTATTTTATATATAAAGGAAGAAAATTATGACCAAAATTGATATTTTTTCGGGCTTTCTGGGAGCCGGAAAGACCACATTGATAAAAAAACTAATAAGCGAAGTTTTTGCCGGTGAAAAACTTGTTTTGATTGAAAATGAGTTTGGCGAAATCGGTATTGACGGTGGTTTTTTAAAGGAATCGGGCATCAATGTTACCGAGATGAATTCGGGTTGCATATGCTGTAGTTTGGTAGGAGATTTCGGTGATGCATTAGGTAAAGTATTGGCGGAATTTTCCCCCGACCGTATTATTATAGAACCATCAGGCGTTGGTAAACTGAGCGATGTTATAAAAGCCGTAGAAAACCTTAATAACGAAAGCATAGTTTTAAATAGTTTTACCACTGTTGTTGATGCCACTAAATGTAAAATGTATATGAAAAACTTTGGTGAATTTTTCGGAAATCAGATTGAACACGCCAATTGCATTATTTTGAGCAGAACTAAGGGAATCAGTGAAGAAAAATTACATACGGCATTACATTTAATCAAAGAAAAAAACGATAAAGCCACCGTTATCACAACCGATTGGGATTTGCTCACAGGCGCTCAGATTTTAGATGCTATGGAGCATAAAAACACATTAAATAACGATATGGAAGAGATGCACCATCATCACCACCACCATCATCACGAAGATGGCGAAGAGTGCCATTGTCACGACCGTCACCACCATCATCATCACGAAGATGGTGAAGAATGTCATTGTCACGACCATCACCATCACGACCACCATCACGCTGATGATGTGTTTACGAGCTGGGGTAGAGAAACTGCGGTTAAATATAGCGCAGAACAGTTAAATGAGATTTTATCAGCGCTTAACAATGAGCAAAATTACGGTGCCGTGCTTCGCGCAAAGGGTATTGTTGAAAGTGTAGATGGCAGTTGGTTGCATTTTGATTTTGTACCTGAGGAAAAGCAGGTTCGTTCAGGCACCCCTGAGGTGATAGGCCGTATCTGTGTAATCGGTTCGGGACTTAATGAACACGCTTTGGAAGAATTATTTAAGATTTAGGAGTTTATAATGGATATACCGGTATATCTTTTTACGGGGTTTTTAGAAGCTGGAAAAACTAAATTTATTCAAGAAACCCTTATGGATAAGCGCTTCAATAACGGCGAAAAAACCTTGTTGCTTTTGTGTGAAGAGGGTGAAGAGGAATATAACCCGTCTTTATTTACAGGGAAAAATATTTTTATAGAAACACTGGACGATGACGGCAAATTAACTCCAAAAAATCTTGAAGAGTTAAGGCGCAAATATAAAGCCGAGCGCGTAATTGTGGAATATAACGGTATGTGGCAGTTGCAAAGCTTGTTCCAAAATTTGCCTTCTAAATGGGTTATTGCTCAGGAGTTTATGTTTGCCGATGCCAATACGTTTGTGTCATTTAATGCAAATATGCGCTCGTTGGTGGTGGATAAATTAACAACCTGCGAAATAGTTATTTTCAACCGCTTTACCGATGCCGTGGACAAAATGGCGCTTCATAAAATCGTGCGCGGTATAAACCGCAAGGCAAATATCGCGTATGAGCGCGTATCGGGGGATGTTGAGTTTGATAATATTGAAGACCCGTTGCCGTTTGATATAAATTCACCTATTATTGAGATTGGTGATTTGGATTATGCGATTTGGTACCGTGATTTATCGGAAGAATTGCAAAAATATGATGGTAAGAGGGTTAAATTTCTCGGTATGGTCGCAAAGGCAGAATCGGTACCTGATGGCTCGTTTGTAATCGGTAGACCTGTTATGACCTGTTGCATAGATGATATTCAGTTTGCGGGACTTGCCTGTAATTACAAGGGCGCCGCAGTACTAAAAAATAAACAATGGGTCAAAATCGATGCAGTTTTAAATCTTGAAAAGCATAAAATGTACGGTAAGGTAGGGCCTGTGTTAAATGTAATATCGGTATCGGTGACCGATGCACCCGAAGAACCCGTGGCTACTTTTTAAAAAAAGTAAGCAGTAACGCTTGACAAATGAATTGAATATATTTAAAATATA
>JAZUSW010000045.1:0-4619 GCA_045606925.1 Acutalibacteraceae bacterium
TGGTCGGTATTATCCGAGCCGGTACCTGCCACACTGCCAAGTCCGTTTGTTGTAAACGATACAAACGGCGCAGCATCGGGAACATGTCTTCCCTGTTCATCAACACAGGTGCAGTGTATTACTGCCAAATCCTCACCATTAGCAACAATATCTTCTCCATTTTGAAGTTCCAACTTTAACGCAACAGGTTTGCCCGTTGTATAAAGTGTTTCTCGGGTCACTTCCTTACCGCCTATAAAACCGATAGCGGTAATTTCGCCCGGTGCATATTCAACCTGCCAGTCACCGCGGGAATATTTTTCCATTTGTTGACGGCCGCAAGATACACCGTTTACAATCAGCTCAACCTCTTCACAGTTATTGTAAACCTGTACCGTTACCTCTTGACCCTCGAAACCATCCAGATTCCAATGCGGCAGGATATGTACCATGGGTGTATCGGTCCAGTGTGAGCGGTTTTGATAAAATGCATCTTTGCGAATTAAGAACAAATCATACGCGCCCGAAACCGAGCATAAGCGCGGCCAAACCGTTTCGCCTCTGTGTTCGGTACCTGCCCACTGGAATGCGCCGCAAATATAGGGACGCTCCATCAAGAATTTCCAGGTAAGTTCACGACCTCTGAACCAAGAATCAGTATCGCCGTCATATGCCCTTATTCTTCCGCGTTTTGCATCGTTAGGCAAATACCAACCGCGCGATGTACCGGTAGCGCAACACTCCGATGCAAAAATAGCTTTTTCGGGGAATTTTTCGTGCAATATATCATAATCATCAAGATTATAATTTACACCGATAATATCGTTTAGCCCGTTTATCGTGGCTTGTGCGGGTGTATTGGAAATTGCCGCCATAACCGGACGGGTTGTATCAAGGCGCTTTGCGAAAGCATATAAATCCTCGGCTATGTTTTTGCCTTCTTCACTCGCAAAGAAAGGTTCTTCATTACCGATACTCCACATAATAACGCTCGGGCGATTCCTGTCACGCTTCATCAGCATTTCAAGCTGAGAGAGTCCCTCGGGTGTTGACTCAAACCAGCGGGTTTCATCCATAACCATTATGCCGTATTTGTCACAAGCATCCATAGTTGCCTCGGCATTGGGATAGTGAGATGTTCGAAGCGCATTTGCACCCATTTCCTTCATCAAGCGCATACGGTAACGGTGAATATTATCGGGCACCGCCTTGCCGGTAATACCGTAATCCTGATGGCAGCACACTCCCTTGATAATTGTCTTTTTACCGTTTAAGAAAAATCCCTTACTGGAAAATTCTATTGTTCGGTAACCAAAAGCGGTATCATATACATCCAGTATGTTTCCGTCCTTATCGCAAACGGTGGTGCGAACTGTATATAAATTCGGGTCATCAATATCCCAAAGCGCAGGATTTTGTATGCTAATCGGTTGTGATATAGTTGTTTTAAATTTACGCTCGATGGCAATATCACTATTTATATCAGCAACAATCTTGCCATTGTTATCAATAATTTCGGTTTTAACCGAACCGTTGAATTGCTCAAAATTATCGTTACGGACGGTAGTTTCAACCGTTGTCAACCAGTCGTTTCCTTGCTTTTTCTCATTTTTGGCATAAACACCGTATAAATCTACCGAAACGGGATTGGTTTTTACAAGCCATACATGGCGGTAAATTCCGCCGCCTTCGTACCACCAGCCCTCTTTTTCCTCTGTGGATACGTAAACGGATACAACATTTTCAGTTTCGCCAAACTTTGCAATATTTGTAAAATCTACCTCAAACGAAGTGTAGCCGCAAAAATTATGTAGCATCAAACAACCGTTTACATAAACGGTGGCATGTACGCTGACTCCCTCAAAATAAAGCTTTACGCGTTTGCCCTTATCGGCTTCGTCAAGCTTAAAGCGTTTTACATACCAGGCATTGTCATATTCGAGATATCCCATAGCATTGTTGTTCTTTTCATCCGGTATACCGCTGATAATAAAATCATGCGGCAAATCAACAACATCCCATCTGTCAGGATTGATGCCCTTTTCCTTATCGTAAGAATCAGGTGCCGAATCGTAGGTAACGGCGGCAGGACCGTATTCCTTACGCTTGGTCTTTGCCTGTGCATACATAACACCCTTAAAATTGGGGGTTGGATAATCTATGTCTCCCTTATGGAAACGCCAATTTTTATCAAAACAAATCTTTTCGCGCATAATAAACTCCTTTTTTGGCATTTATTTGCTTTTATTCTAACACTAATAAAAATCAAAAGCAACATTTTAATAATATTTTTTTGTAAATGTAGATTTTTATATGTAAAGATGCTATAATGATATGAAAGTTTTTTGAGTTGTCTGTTTATTGGAGTGAATATCTTGTATAAAATTATTAAAAAGAGAATTTTAAATCCCACCGTTACTCTTATGGAAATATATGCGCCCGATGTAGCCCGCAAGGCAGAGCCCGGTCAGTTCATCATCTTGCGCGTTGATGAATTTGGTGAACGCATTCCCTTAACTGTTGCAGATTTTGACCGTGAAAACGGTACAGTTACTATTATTTTTCAGATTGTCGGTGCCACCACCGAAAAGCTTAATCACAAAAACGAAGGTGAATTTATAACCGACTTTGTCGGCCCCTTAGGTAAAGCGACCCATACCGACTCTCTTAAAAAGGTTGCCGTTGTCGGCGGCGGTGTTGGCAGCGCTATTGCCTACCCTGTTGCTAAAAAGTTGTATGGGTTAGGTTGTGATGTAACGGCAATCACGGGATTCAGAAACAAAAATTTGGTTATATTGGAGGATGAATTTAAAGCGGCGAGTAACAAATTCATTCTTATGACGGATGATGGCAGCGCGGGCAAAAAAGGTCTTGTTACCACTGCGCTTAAAGAGCTTATCGATAGCGGAGAAACCTTTGATGAGGTCATCACTATCGGTCCTCTCGTTATGATGAAATTTGTATGTGCGCTTACAAAGGAATACGGCATAAAAACTGTAGCCAGTATGAATCCGATTATGGTTGACGGCACGGGTATGTGCGGCGGATGCCGACTAACCGTTGGCGGCAAAACGGTGTTTGCCTGTGTTGACGGTCCCGAGTTTGACGGACACGAAATTGACTTTGATGAAGCGATTGCAAGAAGCAGCACCTACGCGCCCTTTGAAAGAAAAAGGCACGAAGAAACCTGTAATTTATTTCGGGAGGTAAAATAGATGGCTAATATGTCTTTAAAGAAAAATGAAATGCCTGTGCTTCCTCCCGAATACCGCGCAACCGTTTTCCGCGAGGTTGCGCTCGGTTATACAAGAGAACAGGCGATAGATGAAGCAAACCGTTGCCTTAACTGCAAAAACAAACCCTGTGTTTCGGGTTGCCCTGTTGGTATTGATATCCCCGCCTTTATAGAAAAGGTGGCAAAAGGTGAATTTGAGGCCGCATATAAAATAATCTCTCTTTCAAGCGCTTTACCCGCAGTTTGCGGAAGAGTGTGTCCCCAGGAAACACAATGTGAGCAAAAATGTGTGCGCGGCATTAAGGGAGAAAGCGTTGCTATCGGCCGACTTGAGCGCTTTGTTGCCGATTATCACAACACATTAAATAACATAGAAATTTTGCGCACGGAAGCGCTTCCCCACAAGGTTGCCGTTATCGGCTCTGGTCCATCGGGACTTACCTGTGCGGGTGAACTTGCAAAAATGGGTTATCAGGTAACAGTTTTTGAAGCGCTCCATATCGCAGGCGGTGTGCTGGTATACGGCATACCCGAATTCCGTTTGCCTAAACAAATAGTGCAAAAGGAAATTGACGGACTTAAAAGCTTAGGTGTTGAAATTAAAACAAACTCGGTTATAGGCAAAACCTTTTCGATTGATGAGTTAATGACCGAATACGGATTTGATGCAGTATTTATCGGCTCGGGCGCGGGTTTGCCCAAGTTTATGAAAATACCGGGCGAAAATTTAAAGGGCGTTTACAGTGCCAACGAATTTTTAACCCGAATCAATCTTATGAAGGCATATTTGCCCGATAGTGATACTCCGGTACATAGAGCAAAACGCGTTGCCGTTGTTGGCGGCGGTAATGTTGCTATGGATGCGGCGCGCTGTGCTAAACGCCTTGGCGCCGAGGTTTATATAGTATATCGCAGAGGTATGGAAGAACTACCCGCGCGTCACGAAGAAATAGAACACGCAATAGAAGAAGGCATAATTTTTAAAACCCTTACTAACCCCACCGAAATTTTGGGCGACCAAAAGGGCTTTGTAAGCGGTATTAAGTGTGTGGAAATGACCCTTGGTGAGCCCGATGCATCCGGTAGACGCCGCCCGATAGTAAAGAAGGGCAGCGAATTTCAAATTGAGGTTGACTGTGTGCTTATGGCACTTGGCACAAATCCAAATCCGCTCATTAAATCTACAACCGAGGGGCTTGAAACTGAAAGTTGGGGCGGTATTATAGCCGATCAAAACGGCAAAACCTCTCGCGAGGGTGTGTTTGCAGGCGGAGATGCCGTAACGGGTGCTGCTACGGTTATTTCGGCTATGGGTGCGGGTAAAATTGCCGCAAAATCTATTGACGATTATTTGAAAGGATGAAAACTATGGAAATTAAGGAAGTCGGAGGCCAAGCGGTCTTAG
>JAZUSW010000046.1:0-2696 GCA_045606925.1 Acutalibacteraceae bacterium
ACTTGTATTTCCCGTAACAGATATTGGGGTACACCTCTTAATATCTGGCAGTGCGAGTGCGGACATTTGCACTCTATCGGCAGTATAGCCGAGCTTAAAGAATTATCCGATAACTGTCCTGAGAATATTGAGCTTCACCGCCCATTTATCGATGCAGTAACCTTTAAGTGTGAAAAGTGCGGCAAGGAAATGCACCGCGTACCAGAGGTTATTGACTGTTGGTTTGACTCGGGCGCTATGCCTTTCGCACAGCACCATTATCCGTTTGAAAATAAGGATTTGTTTGAGAGTCAGTTCCCCGCCGACTTTATTTCAGAGGCGGTTGACCAGACTCGTGGTTGGTTCTATTCATTACTTGCCATTTCAACCCTTATTTTCAATAAGGCACCCTATAAAAATGTAATTGTTCTCGGTCACGTACAGGATGAAAACGGACAAAAGATGAGTAAATCAAAGGGTAACGCGGTTGACCCGTTTGATGCGCTCGAAGCGCACGGCGCCGATGCAATCCGTTGGTATTTCTATACCAATTCTGCTCCCTGGTTACCTAACCGTTTCCACGATAAAGCCGTAACTGAGGGACAGCGCAAGTTTATGGGTACACTCTGGAACACATATGCGTTCTATGTGCTTTATGCCGAGATTGATAAGTTTGACCCCACAAAGTATGACCTTAACAACTGCAAACTTACAGTTATGGATAAGTGGTTGTTATCGCGGCTTAATTCTATGGTTGCAAAGGTCGATGAAAACCTTGCAAATTACCGTATACCCGAGGCCGCCCGTGCTTTGCAAGAGTTTACCGATGAAATGAGCAACTGGTATGTACGCCGTGGTCGTGAGCGTTACTGGGTACAGGATTTAACCGAGGATAAAATTGCCGCTTATATGACACTTTATGCGGCACTCACCGTAACTGCAAAAACAGCGGCACCGATGATTCCGTTTATGGCGGAAAACATTTATCGCAATTTGGTTTGTAATGTAGATAAGGATGCTCCCATCAGCGTTCATTTGTGCGATTTCCCCACAGTTGATACCGCGCGTATTGATACTGCTCTTGAAGACAGTATGGATAAGGTGCTTGAAATCGTAGTTCTCGGCCGTGCCGCCCGTAACGGTTCAAACCGCAAAAACCGCCAACCGCTCAGTACTATGTATGTTAAACTTGACGGCGAGTTGGATGAGGTTTATCTTGATATTATTAAGGATGAGCTTAATATCAAAAATGTTAGCTTTACCGATAATGTTGACGGATTTGTTTCCTATAAATTTAAGCCGCAGCTCAAAACGGTTGGTCCAAAATTTGGCAAACAGCTAAATGAAATAAGAACCGCACTTACCGAGCTTGACGGTAATGCCGCAAAGGCAGAGCTTGATAGTAACGGTAAATTAACACTTGATTTACCGTCCGGTGCAGTAGTGCTCGAAACCGAAGATTTGCTTATTGAGTCCGAGCAAAAAGAGGGCTTCTTTGCACTTACCGACCGTGGTATAACCGTGGCTATTGATACCGTACTTACCGAAGAACTCATTGCCGAGGGCTTTGTAAGAGAGGTTGTATCTAAGGTACAAACAATGCGTAAGGAAGCCGGCTTTAATGTTATGGACCATATTAATATAACCGTTGAAGGTGAGTCGGGTGCAGTCGATACCGCCGTTAAATATAAGGACGGTATAGTAGGGGATACCTTAGCCGATTCACTCACCGCCGCTACACCTGCGGGATATGTTAAAGAGTGGGATATTAATGGCGCAAAGCTTACTATTGGTGTTGAGCGTATTTAATAACAAAATTTCTTATAATAAAAGGATGTGCATACAGCACATCCTTTTAGTTTTGTTTCGTATCGTAATAATAAGGGAATATGGGTGTGAAATTGCTATTTGTTGAGCGATAAATACGCTGACAAGTACTATAATACACTAATAACATTTTTATTTTTCTTTATGGCATACTTTAAGGCAATTTTGGTGCCGCTTTTGCGGGTGGTTGATGCATCTTGTTCGTCATAGTAGACAATACAATAGTGGCTATTATCTATCATCTCATAGTTGCGTTCAATATAAGATGCTCTGCCTGCGTTCATTATTTTTTCAGGATAATAGGTATCCTCGTAACTCTCCAACAAGTATTTTTTATAATACTCACTTATATACGGATATTCTGCTCGTACATAGACTCGTTTTATGTGCGGGTATTTTTCTTTTATTTCGGTTACTATTTCTTGGCACAGACTATTAAATTGGCTTTTACTTCCAAAAAGAAAGGTATCGACTTGCTTTTCAACAATAAGGTTTTCAATAATTTCAACAAGGTTTGATTTTAATTCTTTGCTTTCGTTTATCTTTCTGTGACCGAAAAAACAACAAGTTTTATATTTCATAATAAATCACCACCAATTAAAGTTTACCATATATGGACTAAAAAGTCCATATATGGTCGCTGTACTTTTCCTAAAAAGCATAAACTATATATAGAACTTTTTAGGGGTGATGTTATGAATACAAGAAAAGCTATAGCAGGTAGATTATTAGAATTATGCGAGCAAAAGAAATTGACGGTAAATGCTCTTGCGAGAATCTCAGCCGTACCGCCCTCAACATTAAAGAATATAATCAACGGCGGCAGCAAGAACGCAGGTGTTGTTACACTTAAAAAAATATGCGATGGCTTAGAAATATCCCTTTATGAT
>JAZUSW010000047.1:0-15721 GCA_045606925.1 Acutalibacteraceae bacterium
ATATGCGCGGAATAGATTTTTACAATATCCCCACTACTCTTCTTTCCCAAATTGACTCATCAATAGGTGGCAAAACGGCAATAAACTTTGGTGGCGTCAAAAATATTGTGGGTGCTTTTTTCCAGCCGAAAAAGGTTCTTATCGACCCACTACTGCTTGAGACGCTTCCCGCAAGGCAATTTTCAAACGGACTTGCAGAAGCTGTAAAAATGGCTATGACATCGGATAAGGAACTGTTCCGTATCTTTGAAAAAGAGGATATAAAAAAGAATATTGATGAAATTATTATCCGCTCACTTACTATCAAAAAAAATGTGGTCGAACAGGATGAGAAGGAATCGGGGCTTAGAAAAATACTCAATTTCGGTCATACCATCGGTCACGCGATAGAAAGTAGCGAAGGTATGTCGCATTTGTACCACGGAGAATGCGTTGCGCTCGGCTTGATACCTATGTGCAGTGAAGCTTTAAGGCCACGGGTGATTGATGTATTAAGAAAATGCGGATTGTACCGTGAGATTAACTATGATTGGGATAAGATTACTGAAGCCCTGTCACACGATAAAAAAGCCGATGGCAACACAGTAACGATAACAACGGTTAATGAAATCGGTAATTTTGAACTTAAAGAAGTAAAATGCTTTGAAGTTATTGAATCGGCAAAAAAATGCCTGAAAGGTTGAAGGATATGAAAAACACATTTGGAAATAGCGTAGCGGTTACTTTGTTTGGCGAAAGCCACGGCGAATATATCGGTGCTACCATTGATGGTTTGGCCCCCGGAATTACGGTAGATAATGAGTATGTTGCGCATATGCTCACCCTTCGCCGACCCGATGAAAAAATATCCACACCGAGAAAGGAAAAGGACGAGTATAAAATCATAAGCGGAGTTTTAAATAATAAGACCACAGGAACACCTATTACCATACTCATCCCAAATGAAAATGTAAAAAGCGGCGATTATTCACAAATGAAAACTGTTGCCCGTCCTTCCCACGCAGATTATACCGCCGAATGTAAATATCACGGATTTCAGGACTCGCGCGGAGGCGGACATTTCAGTGGGCGCATAACAGCCGCTCTTGTTGCGGCAGGTGCTGTTTGCCGATGTGCCTTAGAGCAAAAGGGTATCATTATCGGCACACACATAAAAAAATGCGGAAAAGTTCTCGACAGAGAATTTTCCGATTTAACAACAGATATTGATACTCTTAATAAAAAAACATTTGCAGTGCTTGAAGAAACAAACGGCGAAAAAATGCGCGAAGCGATTCTTAATGCCGCCGCAAACGGTGACAGCGTAGGCGGTGTACTCGAAACAGCAATAACAGGTATGCCTGTCGGTGTTGGTGAGCCGTGGTTTGATACTGTTGAGGGTTTGCTTTCGCATATGATGTTTTCTATCCCCGCAGTAAAAGGCATTGAATTCGGCGCAGGTTTTTCTTTTGCCGATATGCAAGGAAGTGCCGCCAATGATTCTATGTGTATAGAAAACGGAAAAATTGTTACTGCTACAAACAACAACGGTGGCATCAACGGCGGTATTACCAACGGTATGCCTATCATCTTCCGTACTGTTATTAAACCAACTCCTACCATATTTATACCGCAAAATACGGTCGATTTTAAAACAATGACCGAAACGGTACTTACCCCCAAAGGCAGACACGACCCCGCTATTATTCATAGAGCGAGGGTAGTACAGGATGCCGCATCGGCCATTGTGTTGTGCGATGCCCTTGCTATGCGATTCGGCACCGACTGGTTAAAATAATTTTAAGCGGGTAAAAAGTATGAAAAAATACGGATGTATCGGAAAAAAACTAGCTCATAGTTTTTCAAAAGAGATTCACACAAAACTTGCCGATTATAACTATGAACTGATAGAACTCACCGAGCAAGAAATAGTTAAATTTTTTGAAGATAAAGATTTTGCAGGTGTAAATGTAACTATACCCTATAAGCAAACGGTAATACCCTATCTTAACTTCGTAAGTGATATTGCAAAGCGCATCGGTGCAGTAAATACCGTTGTAAACAAAAACGGAAAACTGTTTGGCTACAACACCGACTATTACGGTATGAAAGCGCTTATTGAACGCATAGGATTGCACCTCGAAGGTAAAAAGGTGCTGATTCTGGGTACGGGTGGGACAAGCAAAACCGCGCAAACCGTTGCAGCCGATATGGGTGCTGCCGAAGTATTAACGGTCAGCCGAGCAAAAAGCGAAGAGTATATAAACTATGAAGAAGCAATTAGCATCCACTCAGATGCAAATATTATTATAAACACAACCCCTTCGGGAATGTATCCGGATATACAGTCAAAACCGATTGATATTTCAGGGTTTAAAGATTTGGAGGGTGTTGTTGATGCGATATATAACCCGCTTTGTACAAATCTCGTTTTAGATGCAAAATCAAAAGGAATAAAAGCCGAGGGCGGTCTTTATATGCTTGTGATGCAAGCAGTTGTGGCGGCCGAAAAGTTCCTTGATACTAAAATAGACAAAGATGTTGTCGATAAAGTGTTTTCTTCCATCCTTTTATCGAAGCAGAATATTATTTTAACCGGAATGCCGGGAAGCGGTAAAAGCACTGTAGGTAAACTGATTGATATTGACGGCTTTAAGCTTATAGACACCGATACCGAAATTGAAAAACGGTGTGGATGCACCATTAAAGACCTGATTACCACCAAAGGCGAAGAATATTTCCGTAATTTAGAAAGCGAGGTTATTCGCGATATTTCCGCAAATAACTCCCAAATAATTTCAACCGGTGGTGGCGCGGTTTTACGGGAAGAAAATGTTCGCTTTCTTAAACAAAACGGCAAACTGTTTTTTATCAATGCAAAATTCGATAGACTTTGTGCGAGTGAAACAAGGCCCCTTTCCAACACACAAGATAAACTCGCAAAATTATATGATGCAAGAATAAATATTTATAAAAATACTGCCGATATAATTGTTCCCGATATGGACACTCCCCTGTCGGAAGCCGAATATATCTTGGCAAAACGAATGGAAACAATATAATGAAAATACTTGTAATTAACGGACCTAATTTAAATATGCTGGGTATCAGAGAGCCCGACCATTACGGCAAGGAAACCTATACCGACCTTTTAAAGAAGATTGAAAACCATTGCCAAGCAAAAAATGTTGAGGTTAAGTTTTTTCAATCAAATCACGAGGGTGACCTTGTTGATGCAATACAAAACGCATACGGCACTGCGGACGGAATCGTAATCAACCCTGCCGCCTATACGCACACGAGTATTGCGATATTGGATGCTGTTAAATCGGTCAATATCCCAACCGTAGAAGTGCATATTTCAAAGGTGGAAGAACGGGAAGATTTTCGTCAAATCAGTTACATAAGATCTGCCTGTATAAAGACAATTACGGGTCGCGGCACAAACGGTTACCTTGAAGCGATAGATTTTTTAATAGAGGACAAACAAAATGATAGCAGCATTTAAACCAAGTAATCTTTGCGGAAAGATATCGGCTCCGCCATCAAAAAGTATGGCGCACAGATATCTTATCGGCGCGGCACTGTCAGGACAAAAATGTGTCCTTTCGGGCGTTGATTATAATGAAGATATACTTGCCACCATCGACTGTTTAAGGGCGTTGGGCGCAGATATAGTAACCAATAGCGATACAGTTGTTGTTGAGTCACAAAACTTTATGAATGTTCAAAATCCGGTGTTGCATTGCAGAGAAAGCGGAAGCACACTAAGGTTCTTTATTCCACTTGCCTTGTGCCTTGGAAAAACGGTTACTTTATATGGCAGTGAACGTTTGCTTGTAAGACCGTTGGATATTTATGAAGAGCTTTGCTTACAGAAGGGTTTTTTATTTAAAAAGAATAATAATTCCATAACTCTTTGCGGCAATTTTAAAAGTGATAACTATAAAGTACGCGGTGATATCAGCAGTCAGTTTATCACGGGGCTGATTTTTGCTCTTGTTTATTCAGGGAAGGATTCATCCATTGAAATAATTCCGCCTTTTGAGAGTAGGCCGTATATTAACCTGACCATTTCGGCGCTAAACTCTTTTGGCGCAAAAATAAGATTTTGTGACGACCATAAAATAGAAATTAAAAAATCCGATTTGGTTTCATATTCAGGTAAAATCGAAGGTGATTATTCCAACGCGGCATTTCTTGATGCCTTTAACTACATTGGCTCGGATATAAAAATTGATAATTTAAGACCTGACAGTTTGCAAGGCGACAAAATTTATGCCGAGTATTTTAAAGCCATATCAAACGGTACGCCTACGCTTGATATTTCCGATTGCCCCGACCTTGGACCTGTTCTTTTTGTACTTGCCGCTTTAAAAAACGGAGCAACATTTAAAGGAACCGACCGACTCAAAGCAAAGGAAAGCGACCGAGGCGTTGCTATGCATGAAGAACTGACAAAACTTGGCGGCGGACTGATTTTTGGCAATAATACCATAACAGTACCAAAACAGGACCTTTGTTATAATGAAAAAATATTAAACGGACACAACGACCACCGCATCGTGATGGCTATGTCTGTGATTCTTTCAAAATTGGGCGGAATAATCGATGGCGTAGAAGCCGTTAAAAAAAGTTATCCCGAATTTTTTGAGGATATAAAACAACTTGGAGCGGATGTGAAAGTACAATGATAGTTGATGTAAGTAAAAAAATATTAATTGTTGGCCTTGGTCTTTTAGGTGGTAGCTATGCCCGAATTTTAAAGCGCTTTGGCTTTCATATAAGTGCCATTACCAAGGAACAGGATTCTATTGACTATGCTATCAAGGAGAATATTATAGATGAGGGCTCTACAAAACTTGATGAGCAAATTATCGGAGATGCCGACCTTGTGATTTTTGCGCTTTATCCTCATGTGTTTGTAGAGTGGATTGAAGAAAATCAAGGGCTTCTCAAAAGTGGCGCACTCATCACCGATGTAACAGGTGTTAAAGGAAGTATCGTGTATAAAATACAGAGTATGCTTCGCAAAGATATTGAGTTTATTGCGGCGCACCCTATGGCAGGACGCGAAGTTTCAGGTGTAGAAAACAGTACAGATAAGTTATTTATCGGTGCAAACTATATTGTCACACCAACCGATAAAAACACTCCCGCAGCGATAGAAACCTGTATGGAGTTAGGCCGACTGCTCGGTTTTTCAAATGTAACTACACTTTCTCCCGAAGAACATGACGAAATGATTGGTTTCCTTTCTCAACTTACTCACTGTATCGCTATCACACTAATGACCTGCAATGATAAGGAAAATATGGAGAAATTCACAGGCGACTCATTCCGTGACCTTACGCGTATCGCCCGTATCAATGATGTTATGTGGAGTGAGCTGTTCTTGGCAAACAAATCCGCACTGTTAAATCAAATGGATTTGTTTATAGACAAGTTTAATGAGCTTAAAACTATGTTGCAAACCGAAGATGTTGACGGCATGAGAAAAATGATGCAACATTCCACAAAACGCCGTACATTATTTGATAAGAAATAATCAGTTGTAAATAAAAATCGAACTCATCACCCATCGGCTTTGAGTTCGGTTTTATTTTTTTGTGTAAGGACTAAAAAAAGATATTTTTGATGAGTTTGCATATGACTTCAACCTCCCGCAGAGTAGTAATTTTTTAGTGATATCCCGTCTTCAACGGAGTGATATATTTTGCTTGTGCAAAAGTGATATTGAAACCTGCGGGTTCAGTGATATTATATTCGCCCTTAAAACTTGGCAAAGCCCAATATCACTTGCGAAGCAAATATAACTGGCGCAGCCAATATAACTCGCCGAAGGCGAATATAACAGGAAACGACATTTGGAAACTTACTGAAAGCTAATATTGACGTTGACGTAATTATTTGATATAATAATTACACATTGTTTAGGAGGATTATTATGATTTCTAACAAATTAATAGAATGGCTTATCGAAGAAAAAAACATGAGTATTCGTTCGGCAAAAGATGTCTTATCTAGATGCGGAAGAATTTGCCGTATGTTGCATATTGACACCATAGATGAAAACACCTTTAATCAATTAATAAAATCAGAAAATTACAATGAATGTTCTATGTTTATCAAATCACAACTTAAGCGAACAGTAACATTGTATTCGGAATTTTTAAATGAAAAAGAAAAGAGATAATTATGCAAAATCAGATAACAGTTGGTAGTATGTTTGCCGGTATTGGTGGCATTTGTTTAGCTTTTAAACAAAATGGATGTCAATTAATATGGGCAAATGAAATAGATAAACATGCATGTAAAACATATAGATTAAATTTTGGCGATGAATATCTTGTACAAGGTGATATTCAAAAGATAAGTACAAAAGATATTCCTAAGTTTGATATTTTAACTGCAGGTTTTCCTTGTCAGGCTTTTTCTTCTGTTGGCTTGCTTGAGGGGTTTAACGACCCAAGAGGAAACTTGTTTTTTGAAACAGCGAGAGTAATTAATGCAGTTAAACCAAATGTAGTTTTTCTTGAAAATGTTGCAAATTTAGTGAAACACGATGGAGGAAAAACTTTTGAAGTTATTCTTAAAACTCTTGAAGATTTAGGATACTTTACGGTTTACAAGGTTATGAACGCAAAGGAATATGGTAATATTCCGCAGCAAAGAAACAGAATATATATAGTTTCTTTTAAATACAAAAAGTATCTTAAAAAATTCAAATTCCCCGATATCATTCCACTTGCCCAAACGGCTTTTGATTTGTTTGAAAAACAAAAACAAGATGAGAAGTATTATATGGATGGA
Source organism: Acutalibacteraceae bacterium (assembly GCA_045606925.1). Lineage (GTDB taxonomy): Bacteria > Bacillota > Clostridia > Oscillospirales > Acutalibacteraceae > SIG565. The sequence continues at coordinate 6,793 of JAZUSW010000047.1, forward strand.
CATCATATGTGGGACAGAATGATGGAATATATGAACGACAGAAAAAGAGTATATCGTTTTACTGATTGGGGACTCTCTAGAGGTATGGAAGGAATATGTCCAACCCTTTTAGCTGCTATGGGAAGTCGTTTTGAAAGAATACCATTCTTCTATGACGATTATTCTGTCCGACTCATGACACCTCGCGAATGTGCAAGACTTCAGGGCTTCCCCGAAAGTTATATTCTTCCCAAAGAAAATGAAAAACAAGTGTACAAACAAATAGGCAATTCTGTATGTGTTCCTGTGGTTGATAGAATCGCTCAGAATATAGTGAAAGCTTTGTTATAAGGAGAGCAAGATGAAACAATATAACATAATTGATTTGTTTGCCGGTGTTGGTGGATTGAGTTACGGTTTTTCTAAACTGCCACAATTCAATATAATTGCGGCCAACGAAATAGAAAAGGATATTTCTATTGCATACAAGCTTAATCATCCTGATGTAAATATGCTTAATTGCGATATCAATAGTTTGACTGAAGATGTTTTAGAAGAAGCGTTGAATGGCAAAAAAGTTGACATCGTTGTTGGTGGCCCTCCTTGTCAGTCTTATTCTACACTTGGAAAAAGACAAATGGATGACAGAGCAAATTTGTTTATGCAATATAAAAGAGCTCTTAAAATCTTACAGCCCAAGGCGTTAGTTTTTGAAAATGTTGTAGGTATTTTAAGTATGGATAAGGGCAATCTTTTTAAACAAGTTCAAGCAGAGTTTGAAGATTTGGGATACAATTTACAATATCGAGTGTTGGATGCTGTAAACTTCGGCGTACCTCAGCATAGAGAAAGAGTAATTCTTGTTGGTTTTAAAGGCGATAACAATTTTGTTTATCCTGAACCTACTCATGGAGAAGGATTAAAACCTTATGTTACTTTGAAAGATGCCATTGGTGATTTACCCATATTAAAAGGCGGTGAAAAGAAAACGAATTATGCAAGCGAAGCAACAAATGAATTTCTTGAATTTGTTAGAAATAATACATCTGATGTTGTTGAAGAGCATAGCGCACCAAAAAATGGCGCACATCTTGTAAGAATTATGGAAACTTTAAAAGATGGACAGTCAAAAGATGCTTTGCCGGAAGATATCAGGCCTAAAAGTGGATATGGTAACACATATGCAAAGTTGTGGTGGGAAAAACCTTCTACTACAATAACAAGAAACTTTGCTTGTCCTTCATCTTCTAGATGCATACATCCTCGCGATTCAAGAGCTATGTCCATTCGTGAAGGAGCGAGATTGCAAAGTTTTCCTGATGACTATAAGTTTTATGGTGCTGATGGTATGAAACGATTAGAAATAGGGAATGCGGTTCCACCATTGCTTTCAATGGCAATAGCTAAACAAATGTTAGAGGCATTAAACAAAGAAGCTACCTTTTAATTGGTAGCTTCTTTGTTTATTATAAAATGTTTTTCAACTTCTCGTAATCATGATGGAACTGCAATTGACCTTGATGCCATTGAACAAAACCAAAGGGCAACTGAATGGTTGTGCCGCCAAAGGAAGAACCATAACAAGTTTTTTCCTTTGCAACTTCCTGAACGGCGGTACAAATATCTTCAATGAAGAAAATATCATCTATATCATTTTCTCCAAGAAGATTTACATACCATACAAAATCAGACCACTCGCTTCTATCGCGAACAGCTCCCATAGAAAATGAAAGTTTTGCAAGTTCATACGCGTTGTTAGTAAACCACTCTAATAACACATCATAAAGATGTTCGTCATAGGCTTTAAGAGTAGTTGCATTCACGCTTTTATGTCTCATTTGCAAATCGAAGTTTTTTTCATTGCTTCTATCACCGAATTCTTTAATAATATCAACTGTATCATCTGCTGCTGCCCAGAAAAGGTTAATCGCTCTCTGAACATCAGCAGGAATTTTAGCATCAAATTGCCTTTCAAAAGTATCAATAAACAAGCCTGCTCTTACAAAATAAACTTGTCCGGTAAGACTTTTCTTTATAGATACATTTACAACTTCATTACTGCTAAGATAAACCTTCAAGTCAGTTTTTGATTTTGTTTTTCTTCCATTCACACTAGGTACATTAGTTTCGTGTAAACCACCGATGCTTGTTTCTTTTATGGTCGCATTAGGTCGAGCAATTCTATTTAAAAAGTGTTGCTGAAAATCTCTGTCAGAATCCAACAATGCTTCAACTAAATCTTCGTTTTTGTGTCCTGATAACTTTGCATGTTGCCAACCGGTAGCTCTATCTCTATGTTCCATATACTTATTCCTCCATAAATAATTTGTAAGTCTCTATTTCAAGTGCATCTGCTATTCGCTGAATGTTTTCAAGAGAAATACTGCGACGATGACATTCTATTGCACTGATATAAGTGCGATGCAAACAACATTTTTCTGCAAAAGCTTCTTGTGAAAGACCAAGCTGTGTGCGATGTTTTTTGAGATTGTTTCCAAACACTTTTACGATGTCCATAATTTTAACCCTCCCATCATATAGTTTAATCTTTTGAACACTATAAGTCTACATACAATAAGTATCTTAAAATAATAAAAACCCCCTGACATCTTTGCACGGTAAATCCGTGAAAGTGTCATAGTGGGTTACGCGCTTTGGAAAAGTGTGTAATAAAAAAAGAGTAGGGATAAACCTACTCAAAATAAAACAAAAAAACGAGTGCTCATCTCCAACATTCAAGTTGGTTATGAACACTCGATATGGTGCGGGTGACAGGACTTGAACCTGCACGTGCGTGACACTAGATCCTAAGTCTAGCGCGTCTGCCAATTCCGCCACACCCGCATATTAAACTATTATTTTTTGCAGCCGCGCTTACGCGTGACTCTTGCGGTAATTCAACAAATGCCTAATTATTATAACATTTAATTTTATTTTGTCAAGTGCAACAATATTGCAGCACTTGAAATAAAAGTAATTATGTTATATTATATAAGCATCGGTATTTTAGTTATAAAATTGTTATTATATAATCTTCTATTAAAAATATTTCTTTATTTAATGACAGTGTGTCTGTTTTTATCGCTTTTTTAAGCCCACATTCCGTTTTTTTAATGTACGCCTCTTTTGCTGTCCAAACCTTAAAAAAACTTTTAAACGAAGGGTTTTGAGTATTTTTATAAACATATTCTTTCTCTTCGTTAGTACAAACATAATTTATTAAAGCATCGCTCACGGGGGTTATCTTTTCTATATCAATGCCGATAGGAGCACTGTCAACCGCACACGCCACAGCAGAGTGAGAGTGTGATATACTTACAAACAGGTCGCTGCCCTTTAGGTAGGGTCTTGAGTTAATATCGCTTTCTAAAACGGCTGCTTCTACACCCATCTCCCCTAAAAGTTTCATAAGCAAATATTGTGCCGCGAGGGACCTTTTGCGATCATCAGGATTTTTCATACGGTCAATATGTCGTTTTCTTGACTTGGTAAGAGAATTATAAACTTTTTGGCATTCATCTTCGGAAATATCGGTGATTTTTGAAAACAGCCATTGCATTTTAATTCCCCCTTAAATATTTTGAAAGTTTTTGTTATAATTAACACATATTAAAGTTAGGTAGGTGAAGGTTATGTGGATTTTCCTTGGCATTATACTATTCTTAACATTGCTTGTTATCCTGTTTTTATCGTTGCCCATATATTTGATAATAAAAACCGATAATGAAGGAAGAATCATATTTTTATTTAAAGTTCTTCACAAAACCTTTGGCCAATCCCACACTTCCGATGGCGGCATAATAAAGACCTTAAAAAAAGCGACCGGCACCGATAAATTTGAAGAAAAAAGCAAAAAAGCATCCTCTTTTAACGATTTGATTGGCTTAATTATCGATGTGTTAAAAGAGCTGATTGGTTTGGTAAAACACTGTACTGCCGATAAATTTAAACTAAAAATAATTTGTGCCAATGAGGATGCCGCCACAGCAGCCATAAGTTACGGAGCGTGTTGCGCCGCAGTATATCCGCTAAGCGGTTTCTTACACTCGGCAATGAAAATCAAAAAAAGCGGAGAAGATATAACGGTTGACTGCATATATCAAAACGACAAAGCAGAGTTTTTCGTTGAAATTGTACTGAGTATTAGAGTTTTTAGAGTCTTAGGCGCAGCATTAACCGTATTATACCGAGAAATAAAGCGCCGAATGCAAAAATGATATTCTCTATCCTTTATTTATCATAACATTTTAGAAATACACTTTTAATATTTTTTTAAGCCCAGACAAAAAGCCACACGAATCGTGTGGTTTTTTATTATCGCTTTATTAATTTTTTAGCAAACAAGAGCGCATAATGGATAACTAAGCCCACGGCTATGGCAACAACCAAATCGAAAATAACGGTTAACACAAAGGTAATCACCAGCACCAGAATATCAAGCCATTTTCTTGTTTTAAGAATAGACACAAATTTGCGCCACTCGCTCATATTATACGCTACGATGAAAAGTATTGCGGCAATTACCGGCATTGGAATAAATGCAGCATACGGCATAAGAATTAGCAACACCAAAAGCAAAACAACAGCGTGGACCATACCTGAAATGGGCGTTCTGCCACCGTTTTTAACATTTGCCGCAGTTCTTGCGATGGCACCTGTGGCCGGTATACCGCCAAAAAGGGCCGATGCAATATTTCCCACACCTTGCGCCATAAGCTCAGCATTGGAATTATGCTTCGAATTTATCATACCATCGGATACAACACAGGAAAGCAAGGATTCGATCGCCGCAAGTATAGCGATTGTAACTGCATCGGGCAAAACCGATAAAATCTTTTGGGCGCCAAAATCCATACCGCCATAATCCACTTTCGGCAAACCCGAAGGAATTGTATACAGGTCGCCTATTGTATTAACATTTCCTTTAAAAACAGGTATAAGCGCAACCGCTAACACGCCTACAATAACGGCTACAAGTGACGGCGGCACCTTTTTTTCTAATTTTGGATACAAAACCAAAACAAGCACACTGATTATACCAATCAACAACGCCTGCCACGAAAATGTAGAAATAAACTCTATATTGGCTTCCATTTTTTCAAGCGTTTCAATCGGGCGGATGCCGTTTGCATAATTTATACCCAAAAAATCTTTAATTTGTCCTAAGAAGATGGTTACTGCAATACCGCCCGTAAAGCCGACAGTTATAGTATGCGGTATGTATTTTATGAGAACGCCGAGTTTCAGCACTCCCATAACTATAAGAATTAATCCTGCGATAACCGTGGCAATAAAAAGTCCATCCATACCCTTTGTTGCCACAACCGATGCTACTATTGTGGCAAATGCCGCAGTAGGACCTGTAATTTGAACACGGCTTCCTCCAAGCAATGACACAAAGAAGCCAGCCGCAATGGCAGTATATATGCCCTGTTCCGGCTTGACACCTGATGCCAATGCCAACGCTATTGACAAAGGCAATGCGATAATGGCAACGATTATACCTGCCGTTAAATCTTTTACTAACTGTGCTTTTGAATAATCTTTTATTACCGAAAATAATTTTGGCTTTAAATACTTAAACATAATTTATCACTTCTATTTTTTACTTGCCGCTTCGAGTTTATTTTTACGGCGATGTATAACTTCGTGGGGCTTGGGCTTAATCTCACCCGCCGCCTGTAATGCCTGACGGGTAAGCAACGGACCTATAAGCTCATAAATAAGTACTGCAAAAAGTGTTATATTTCTTATTAATTCTCCCTGTTGACCCAACTGCATTGCGGTAGCGCACATACCAAGTGCAACACCTGCCTGCGGGAATAACGTTACGCCCAAATATTTGCATATATTACCATCGCACTTTGCTGCCTTTGCGCTGACAAGTGTGCCAAAATATTTACCCAGACAACGCGATAATATATAAACCACACCAATTATAACTATAAAAACATTTAAGAAAACATCTAATTGTAATTCCGCACCGCTTACAACAAAGAAAAGTGCAAACAACGGTGAAGTCCATTTATCAGATGCTGCCATAAGGTCGTGTGATAACTCACATATATTGCAAAATACCGTACCCAACATCATACAGGTAAGCAAAGAAGAAAAATGTATAACAATGGGTCCCAGAGGAATTTCAATCATTGAAATTGAAGCCGTCAAAAATACTATGCCTATTGTTAAATTCAAGCGATTGGTGTTGGAATTGAAAAGTTTTTCAAGCTGTGTTAATCCCCAACCCATAATTGAACCGAGTATCAGCGAACAAATTATCTCAATAATAGGATTTACAATAATGGAAATTAAATCAATTTGTCCGTTCACCAATGTCTTTGCTATACCGAAAGATACTGCAAAAACGATAAGACCCACCGCATCATCAAGCGCTACTATCGGTAGCAAAAGCTTGGTAAGCGGTCCGTGGGCTTTATACTGCCTAACTACCATAAGCGTTGCCGCAGGTGCCGTTGCAGTTGCAATGGCGCCGAGCGTTAACACCTGAGGTAAAGTTAATACACTTGGCATAATGAAATGCAATATTAAAAGTGCTAAATCTACAACCGCAGTCGCCGCAAGTGCCTGAAACACGCCTATGATAAGCGCCTGATGACCTGTCTTTTTAAGGTCTTCCAAACGGAATTCATTACCGATAGAAAAAGCGATAAATCCGAGAGCCACCTCAGACACCAACGCCAGTTTTTCTACCGCTTCTTGCGAAGTAAAACCTACACCCTCAATATTTAAGGCGCCCAGACAAAAAGGGCCTATAAGTACGCCTGCAACCAAAAATGCGGTTACAGACGGCAATTTGAAAGGTTTGAATAATCGTGTCATTAAAAGTCCTGCCAAAAGGGCAAATGACACAGTTAATAAAGTATGCAAAGTACCACCCCAGAAGCACTAAAAATTTTCAACGTTTGCAATTATACCACCACATAAAATGTTTGTCAATCACCTTTATTTAAGCCGTTTATTAAGATAATTGATGACTGCCTTTTTATCGGCAGACCAAAGAGGAGAAACTAAACTTTTCTTATCGCCATCCCCCGTAATTCTATGCACAACTATATCAGACGGTAAAGCATTTATACACATTTTTAAAATATCGGCATATTCTTGGAGTGTTAACGTATTAAACCTGCCGTTTAGATATTCTTTTTCCAAATCTGTACCGCGAATTACGTGCAAAAGGTGGAATTTAACGCCATTTGTACCCGCCGATACCGCAAAGTTTGTTGTGTTTACCGCATCGGCGATATTTTCACCAGGCAGACCGATTATTATATGTGTTACAACATCTATGCCGCTTTCTCGCAAACGCTTTACGGCATCAAAATAAACGGCATTTTTATACCCTCTTCGTATATACTTTGCCGTTTTTTCGTTTGATGTTTGAAAACCGAGTTCTACGCTTACCGGTTTAATTTTGTTTATTTGTGCTAAAAGCGCTACCGTTTCATCCGGTAAGCAATCAGGTCTTGTAGCAACCGACAAACCCACAATATAATCGGGACTTATGGCATCATAGTACAGTTTTTTGAGCGTATTTATATCGGCATAGGTGTTTGTAAATGCCTGAAAATAAGCGATAAATTTATTCCCTTTTATTTTACTGTTCACCCTTGATTTTGCCTTTTCCAGTTGCCCTTTTATATCATTTCCGCGTTCGGCAAACTCGCCGCCGCCGTTTTGTGAGCAAAATATGCATCCGCCAACACCCATGGTACCATCCCTGTTTGGACAGGTAAAGCCCGCATCTATTGACAGTTTATAAACCTTACTGCCAAACTTTTCTTTATAAAAATCGTTAGCCGTCCTATACATTTTTTAAAGCCGTTAAAATCTCTTTTGCCGATTCCAAAACCATATCGGGTTTTTCGGCTGAATTTTTTAAAATTTCGTATGTCGTTTCGCCGCTCATCACAAGAATACTTATAACCCCTGCATTTATGCCGCTTTTTACATCGGTGTATATTCTATCACCTATAACCGCCGTTTGTTCTTTTGTATAACCCGCCTTTTCCATAGCGAGTAAAGGCATAAGCGGCTCGGGTTTGCCGATAAATATCGGGCGTTTGCCCGTTGCATTGTAAAGCGCATCGGCTATACTGCCGCAATCGGGCACACTACCGTATTCGGTTGGACAAACATAATCGGGATTGGTTGCTATATAAGGCAAATCTCTTGTGCAAAGCATCAAAGATACATCATTGAGCTTTTTAAATGTAAGCTCGGTGTCAAAGCCCATAACTATACACTCTGTTTCATCGGTATTTTCGGTAATTTTGAAGCCCTCTTTTACAAGTTCGGCTTTTAAAGACTCGGTACCGAAAACATACAGCTTTTTGCCGCTATGATGCTTTTTGAGATAGTATGCCGTTGCCTGAGAAGAGGTTATAAAATCTTTCTCGGTGGCATCTATTCCCAGTTTTTTTAGTTTTATAATATAGTCGGCAACGCTTTTGGAAGAATTATTTGTCATAAACATATATCTTCCGCCGTTTTCCTTTATAGTGGCTAACAGTTCCTTCGTAAAGTCATACAACTGATTGCCAAGATAAAGTGTGCCATCCATATCGAATAAATACAGTTTAATTTGCTTTACAGCAATATTAATATCCATTACCTTTGCTCCATTTTGGCATATTGTGAGAAAAGCGCATCAATTTCGGGTCCTGTGAGATGATTTTTGGTCATCAACACCTCAACCATTGCATCAATTGCCGCCATATTTTCGCTTACTATTTTTTTAGTATTTTCCAACTCGCGTAACAATAATTTATTAACAAGCGGGCGAATTTGCGGCAACATAGATGTATCCTTTTCGACATCCACAACCGCAAGGCCAAACTCATCATCCATACCATATGAGCAAATAATACGCTCGGCAAAATATGTTGAGTTTTGTAAATCTGACGATGCGCCGGTTGTAAGGCCATCTTCT
>JAZUSW010000048.1:0-2500 GCA_045606925.1 Acutalibacteraceae bacterium
AAAAAGCGAGGCATAAGCCTCGCTTTTTATACTTTTTAGTAAATGTAAACTTAAAATTCGCAAACGTCTTTACGTGGTCTTGTTTGCCATTTGCCGTTTGTAAAGTCGGGCATTGCCTGTGGCATACCGCCCTGTGCAATAGACATTTCAGAAAGTACAGATATTGCCTGCCATGTAGCCGCGTCATAAACGTCGATCGGCATTTCATCACCCGTAATAAGTGCATCCACAAAGGCGTTATATGCAAAAAAGTCCATGCCGCCGTGACCAGACGCAATCTCTTCGGGTGTAATGTTTTTCCAACAATCAGGAAGCAAATCTGCCTCGTATTTTTCGCCGTTGTTAAAGCTTTCTTTATAGAAGTTTACCGGTTCAAAATATTCTTTATCGCCATCAAAGAAGAACATATTAACGTCCTGCATATACATACCCTTTGTGCCGCGAACGGTAAAATCACGACTGTATGAACGAGGCAGGGTTGTATCAAGACGTAGTGTTACGGTCTCACCATTAGCGCAGGTAAGCACGGTAGTAACAATGTCGCCCTGTAAAAACTTGGTGTTTTTCATTTCGTCGGTGGCATCTTCGCGAGTTTTTATATAATCCTCAAGTCCTGCCGCCTTTGAAGCAAAGGAAGACACCGTTAGTATGCGGTTGCCGCGATTTATATCAAGCAGCTTTGCAATAGGACCAAATTCGTGAGTTGGGTAATTGTCGCAATTGCGGTGCTTATAGTTATCAAAACGATAGTGACGATTTACGTGACCGTAAGATACCTCTTTTCGCAGGTCGTGTGAATATGAGCCTGCGCAGTGCACAACCGTACCAAACATATTTTTTCTAGCGGCCGACGTTGCTAATAATTCATCCTTACCCCAACAACAGTTTTCCATAAACATATATGGAGTACGTGTCTTTTCCCACGTTTTTACAAGTTTATAGCAGTTTTCCAAAGAATATTCGCAACCAACCTCGCTACCTACGGCGATGCCGTGCTCCATAGCGTAAACCGCCATCTCGGTGTGAGTGCTCCAATCGGTAAAGATAAATGCCGCCTGTACACCCTCTACAGCCATAGCCTCTTTGTAATCGGTAAAGCCAAGGGCTGTTTGATTAGCATTTTTTAAAGTTTCAAGTGTTCTTTCAATTCGGTCCTCATAAACGTCGCAAACCGATACAATTTCTAATTTGTCAATCTTTAAAAGCACGTCGCGAGTAAGCATATGACCTCGCTGTCCCAATCCTATAACGCAAGCCTTAATCATAAAAAACATCTCCTAATACAAGTTTTGCGATTCGATTATAACAACAACCTGCTATATTGACAATGCAATTATTTATCAAAAAACTGTGTTTTTTTATCATTTGCAATTTAAAACACGCTGTGTTATAATGGCTTTTGGTGAGATTTTTATGGGAAATTTTATTAAAGAAAGTTCTTTTTGCAAGTTTTTTTATTATAATCAAGCTTTAAGCATAGCGCATATCGGGTATGATGATTTCAGCGTTGTAAAGCCTGAAAAAATATTCCGCACACAAAAGACGTATACCTGGCACTTTGTGTTGTCAGGCAGTGGCACGTTAGAAATATATGACAAAAAGTATAAAATTCGTGCGGGCGAAATGTTTTTTATACCTCCAAAACAAAAAATGCGCTACTACCCAAACAAAAATGACCCTTGGGAATACGTGTGGTTTGCCTTTTCGCGTGACGAAATAGCGCAATACAGCACGCTTGTAGGGTTTTCAGCAAACGCACCGGTAAGCCGCATCAAAAACTTTGAAAAAACAAAGTACATTCTTAAAAAACTATTTGATAAGCTTTTGTTAAATGAGTGTGGGCATTTTAAGGCGTTATCTGCCTTTTTTGATATTTTAGAACAGTATAACGAAAGCGACGAGCCGACGGGTATCAAGCTTGTTAAAAAACTGATTGATGAAAACTTTGCATCCGCCGGCTTTAATATAGAGCAGCTTTGTCGCGACGTTAACATAAGCCACGCACATCTGCTTAGACTGTTTAAAAAAGAATATGATATTACGCTTGTAAAATACATAATTTCCAAACGAATTGCCCTTGCGTGCGAGCTGCTTTGCACAACCGATCTGTCGGTAAGCTCGGTTGCATTTTCGTGCGGCTTTACCGACGAGATACATTTTATGAAAAGTTTTAAAAAAGCGACGGGCTATTCAGCAACCAAGTTCAGAAAACAGCACACTGCAAGTTGACTTTTGTGGGCTGTTATTATAAAATTAAAGTATAAAATTTAAGGAGTTTTAGTATGAAAAAGCTTATAGCACTTTTACTTTCTTTAATACTTGTTTTTTCGTTTCCCGCCTGCGGTGATAACAGCGGCGACGCTCAAAACGAAACAAATTCAGCGGTAACTGCCGTTACCCACAACGGTTGGTACACCGAAGGCGACATTACAATAACAAAGGACCTGGTTGATGAAATTATCAACCAAGAATATACCACACCAAAAAACGTTATTGTTAT
>JAZUSW010000049.1:0-4692 GCA_045606925.1 Acutalibacteraceae bacterium
TTAAAACAGGTATTTGTTTTATCGAATCAGATATTGTGCAAAATGAACCGCAGACCGCATATCCGACAGTTAAGTTGTGCATATAATCACCGTTTCGTGTTAGATTCTTGATTTAAAAATTTAATAATTGAAGAACTTAAAATATCAGCCGCCGTTTTCGGCGCAACTTTACCAGGTAACCCACCTGCCATAATTACATTAAGACCAAGTTCTTCGGCAGCTTTAAGGTCAATCCCGTAGGGCGGGGAAGATAATTCAATAAGTAGGCAGTCTTTATGGCATTTTTTCAGAACATTACGCGGTAAAACAGGAGTTGGAACGGTGTTGAAAATAATATCATATTCATTTGCGGTTTCAATAATATCGTTGGTTTTTACTGCGCGGTATCCGTTGACATCAATAAAAGCAAAATCGGTGTCACGCCGCGCACTGACCGTTACATAAGAACCCAGATTTTTAAGGCGGCTCGACAATGCTTTTCCTATTTTTCCGTACCCTACAACCAAGCATTTGCTTTTCCACAATGTGAAACTTGTATTATTTATCGCAATCGCGATTGCGCCTTCGGCGGTTGGCACAGCATTTAAAATAGTAGTAGCTTCATCTTTTCCGTAGTCGTAATACAAAAAATTATCGAAACTATAATTTCCGCAAAGCACGGTTTGTTCGGTTATTTTGCTGCTTATATCACTGATTTTAATTTTATCGCCGCTTAAAGAATTAGTTACAAAAACACCGTCACGCGTGGTAGGCAGGGGAAATATTATTGCATCATATCTTGAAAAATCATTATTTAAGTCGGCGTTGTAACAAATATGGTCTACACTAAAACCAGACTTTTCAAGATTGTTCTTAATGATTACCTGTCGTTTGTCGCCGCCAATTAATAGTAAATTCATAAAATCCCCCTAAAAATAAACCGCCATAAATGCTTAATACATTTTATGGCGGTTTGTTTTTATTGTGCATTGGGTTTTATAAATTCTTTTGCTAATGATAACAGTGTTTCTTTATTGTTCAGGTTGGGCTGTTTGATAACTTTATCGAGCAGATATTCCAAAACCGTACCAACATTTTTTCCGCTCACCGATAGAGCGATAATATCATCACCTTTTATATTAAGGTGGGCAATCTTGTAAGGTTCATTATTCAAAATAATTCTATCTATTTTTTCATCACTTTTGCCGTTAAGTAAATAATAGTCCTTTAAAATTTCTACACCAACTAAATTGAGTGAATTTTTAATACCTATATCATCATCATTGCAGTTGCACTCAAATAATTTTTGAATACTGTTACAGTAATCGAATAAATCATTGTCGGCTTTCAGACTTTTGCACACAAGCAGTGGGTGGCTTTGGGTTAATCGGCAAAATTCAAAAAATCTGATTCTAAAATTTCTCGGCAAATACTTAATGGGTTTTAAACTGTTTGCTTTGTTAATGTGTAAATGCTCAAATGCGCCAGTATTTATCAAAGCTTCAATTTTTTCGGGATTATCGCTTAAAAGGGTTTGTTTAAGCTCTGAAAAAATTCTTTCACAACTTATATTTTTTAAAAGATGGGCATTTTCAAGCGCTGCTTTGAAAGTTTGTTCTTCAATGTCAAAGTCAAGCTTCGCACTGAAACGGAAAGCACGAAGTATGCGCAGAGCATCTTCAAAAAAGCGTTGCTGCGGCACACCAACTGCACGAATTATCTTGTTATTAAGGTCGCACAGTCCGCCAAACTCATCGGTGATATTTCCGTCCCTTGATAAAGCAAATGCATTAACGGTAAAATCTCGGCGTTTTAAGTCCTCGTAAAGATTGGATATAAAATCAACATTATCGGGTTTACGGTGATTTGTATATGATACATCACGGCGGTATGTAGTGACCTCTACATTGCCGCACTCGGTAACAACGGTTACGGTACCGTGCTTGATACCTGTGTTAACTGTTTTATCAAATAAAGTAACTGTAATTTCGGGTGGGCAGGAGGTTGTTATATCAAAATCATTCGGTTCGTTTCCTAAAAGCATATCTCTGACAGCACCGCCTACCACAAAGGCCTCAAAGCCGGCAGTATGCAGTATGTCTAAAATATCGGTTATAAATTTAGGCAGAGCGAACATTTTTAACCCTCCTTTGAAAATAATTGTTTATTTTTTTGAATACTTGCAATATAATAGATATAATGACTATTAAATAGGAGTTCTATTTATGAAGCAATTAAGAGAAGAAGATAAAATAATCAGCATGGTAAAGCGAGTGCATATGATTGGTATCGGTGGTTCGGGTATGTGCCCATTGGCCGAAATATTACATAGTAAGGGCTATGTGATTACAGGTTCCGATAATAATATAAGCGACCCGCTTAAACGCGTTCAGAACCTTGGTATCAAGGTCTTTATGGGACATAGCGGTGAAAATGTTAATGGCGCTGAATTGGTTGTATATTCCGCCGCCATTTCAAAGGATAATCCCGAGCTTGTATATGCTTCACAAAACGGGATACCAACAATGGAACGCTCACATATGCTTGGCGCATTAACAAGGCATTTTGATAATGTTATCGGTGTTTGCGGTACGCACGGCAAAACCTCTACAACATCTATGATTTCACAAATTTTTATTCTGAACGGTTTGGACCCAACTGCAGTTATCGGCGGTAAATTGCCGCTGATTAATTCAAACGGTATAGCAGGTAAAAGCGAAAATATGGTTTGTGAAGCGTGTGAGTTTGTAGATACATTTTTGCAAATGTCACCCGATGTTTCGGTATTGCTTAACATTGATAATGACCATCTTGATTATTTTAAAACAATGGATAATCTTGTGGAATCCTTCAGAAAGTTTATATCAATGTCAAAAACCGCCGTTATAAACGGGGATGATGAGCTTGTTTTAAAAGCCGCGAAGGATATTAGCGCAAATATAATAACATTTGGTCTTGATAAAAAGAATATGTATTACGCCAAGGATATAAAGCCATCAAAATTCGGTTATAAATTTACAGCAATGAAGCAGTCGGAAGAGATTGCCGAGATTGAGATGCATATCCCGGGATACCATAATGTTATGAATGCTTTGGCAGCCGTAGCGGTTGCTGATTTGCACGGGGTAAGCGGTGTCGGTATCAAAGATGCCATTGAAAAGTTCACAGGTGCGGGTAGGCGCCTTGAGTTTTTAGGTGAATATAACGGTTTTGTGCTTGTGGATGATTATGCACATCACCCAACCGAAATCAAGGCAACTCTTAATGCTGCCAAATCTTTGGATTATAAAAAAGTAACAGTTGTTTTCCAACCCTTTACCTTCTCGAGAACGGCGCTGTTATTTGATGATTTTGTTGATGCCTTAAAAATAGCCGACAAGGTAGTATTATTGCCGATTATGGGCTCACGCGAAGTAAACACCTATGGCATTACATCCGAAAAAATTGCACAAAAGTTAGATAATGCAGTATGCGTGAAAACCTTTGATGATGTTGCGGATGAAATTATCGCCAACACGGCAGCCGATGAGCTTGTTATAACAATGGGCGGCGGGGATGTTTATAAAGCGGCGCACATAATTCAGCATAGATTGTCATAATTAAAAAACAGGTCGTGTATGTGTGATGTCCTTAATGAGAAGATTCGTCTGGATAACGAGTCTTCTTTTTATTTTGTCTGTTTAGTGATATGCTGACTATCGTCAGCGTGATATTAAGTTATTTGGACTTAGTGTTATTCTATTTGTCAATAACTTGCGAAGCAAATAACACTTGGCTAAAAGCCAAATATCACTGCGTAGCAATATCACTCGCCGTAGGCGAATAGAGTTGCGTGATACTTTTTTTGAGTATCACGCATAAACGGCCTGTTTAATTTTTCTTTATTACCTGGCTAAAATCAATACTGCCGCCGACTGATTCAATTCTTAAATTTGTCAATTTGTCCGAACAAGCAAAACAACTTCCATAAAAACTTATGGGAAGTGTATACGAAGTATTAAAAACTTGATTTTGCACCGAATCGAGATTACCGTTAAATGAAGATATACCAAAATTTTGAAGATACTTATCGATGTTTTTTTGGTTGATTTCAACCGAGTATACACCTATGCCGTATCCGCTTTTTGCGTTGGCTCTGGCTTCGCCGTTACTTTGCGTTGGCGCTATGTTAATGTAAATGCCTAAATTTTGTTGCCAGTGACCCGCAATGGATTTAACTATATTTGCGATATCATCGTCTCCGTAATAATAAATGGTGTCATTTGGGAAAACTTTATCCGGCAAATTTTTAATCTCAGTATTATACAAGGTTTTTGCATTTTGCGGATTATACATATTGATTTTACCCGTTTCATATCCGAAGAAAGCGGGGAAGAGAGTATCGGCAAAATTGTAAGAATCGTTATATGCCTTAAAATCGTTTTCGGTAATCAATGATTGATAAAGCGCATTGCGCATTTGCAATGTGTAGGAAGCGCCTATTTCCATAATTAGAACCTTGTTGTTAAGCACCGAAACAGAATAGTTTTTTTCTTTTGCTTTTTTATAGTCGGTAGTGGGGATTTCGGCTAAATCTACATAATTTTTCTCAAGGCATTCAAGATTTGTATAATCTTTGTTTTTAGAAAAGTATACAGCCGCGTTTTTAGGAACAAAAGAACCGTTATATTTATCATTTTTTACAATACGCATAGCAAAATCCTGCAATGCCCA
>JAZUSW010000050.1:0-4456 GCA_045606925.1 Acutalibacteraceae bacterium
CTTTTGAAAAGGTTTATCGTCCGTATACAGAGTGGCGTATTTACCAAATCCGTACAGCAACACCAACCGTTAAGCCAAGTGGCAATGGCAGAGCATTCTATGTTTCAAATAACGGAAACAACAAAAACGATGGTCTTTCACCGTCTTCTCCCCTTAAGGATTATGCAGGTGCTACTAAAAAGGGTTTAAGAAGCGGAGATGTTATCTATTTTGAACGCGGCGGAACTTGGCGCGGCAGAAATGAAATTACCACATCAGGAATCACTATTTCTGCATATGGTGAGGGTAAAGCACCCCAATTCTTTGCTTCACCGGAAAATGGTTCGGGGAGCGGTTGTTGGAAAGCCACCGATGTAAAGAATGTTTATGAGTATAAAAAAACTATTTCTTATGATGTTGGCGCAATAATTTTTGATAATAAGTATTATTCTTTCAAGTCGGAATATAAAAAAGAAAGCGTTGCAGGTAGCAAAGATATAAAATATGTTAATTCTTATAAAGATTTGAAACAGGATTTACAACTTTATCACGACATAAAAACCTATAAGGTATATATTTACAGCGAACACGGAAATCCTTCTGATAGATTTAATAGTATAGAATTTAATGTATCCACATCGGTTTTTGCTGTTAGCGCAAACAATATAACTTTTGATGGCATCTGCGTTAAATTTACAGGTGCGCACGGTATTGGAGCCGGAACGTGTAATGGACTTACGGTTCGCAACTGCGAGTTCGGCTGGATAGGCGGAGGCAAGGCCGGCGGCATTACTGCTCCTGAACGTTACGGTAATGCAATTGAAATTTGGGGTGGCGCTGTTAATTATACCGTAGAAAACAATTATATATATCAAATATATGATGCCGGTATAACATTCCAATTTACATCAGACACCGTCAATCAAACCTATAGTAATATTAAGTTTAACAACAATGTAATAGATTATTGTAATTATTCAATTGAATATTTCGTAACCACTCCTGGCGACAGTAAAATCAAGGATTTTGAGATAGATGGCAACCTTATGTGGTATGCAGGCGATGGTCTTTGCAGTCAGCGTCCTGACCGTTCGGGTAGCAACCACATTAAATCGTGGCAACATAACAACAACTTGGCAAATCAAATAAAGGTTACAAACAACCTTTTTGCCGTTGGTGTACGCCAGTTGTGCGAAACCCTCGATAAAACAGGACTTGGCGCCGCATATGATAATAACATATATGTGCAAAACACAAATAGAAACATTGCAAAGAACGGAACAATGACTTCCTTCTTTAAAATGAATGATTCTGCTAAACAAAATATCGAAAAATATCTCGGCGATAAAAATGCCGTTATAATCAATATTACAAAGTAGGTTTGGATAATGGGAAGCGATAAAGTTAAAACTATAACCATATACATAATTTGCGGGGTTCTCGCTGCGGCAATAATAGCGGGTATGGTTTTTGGCATTGTTAAACTTGCAAATAATAATGAGTTACCTGTAGACAATCAACCTGACTCATCTTCAAGCACGATTGACTCAAATACATTTTCTGATACAAACGATAGTTCAAGCAATAGTTCAAGTAATAGTTCAAGTCAGGGTAATAACTCTGTTTCGGGCAATAGTTCAAATCAAGGCAATACTACCAATGTGGCAAATCCGGGCAACTGGGCGGTTGTAAAAAAGGCAACAATGCCTACAATTTCGGGACAAAGTATGACTCGCAGCGAGATGGAAAAACTCTATCGTCCACATACCGAATGGCGTATTTATGAAATCCGTACAACCAAAACCGAGATAAAACCCAAAAGCGGCGGCACGGCATACTATATTTCTAATAAAGGTTCAGTATCTAATGATGGTCTCACACCTGAAACACCCTTTAAAAACGCCAATCAATTAAAAAAGGTAAATTTGAAAGCAGGCGATGTTGTTTATTTCGAGCGCGGTAGCGTATTTCGCAGCAGTTTTACTGCCGATGTAGAGGGCGTTACATATTCGGCATACGGTGAGGGTAAAAAACCGGAATTTTATACTTCCTATCAGGATTTTGCTTCATCTGAACTTTGGGAATCAACCGACCAAAAAAATGTTTACTTATGTACTGAAAAAATATACACCGATGTAGGTAATATAGTATTTGAAGAAAAGACCTGTGCATATAAGGTTATGTTAGCCAAAAGGGATAATGGCGATACTTATAATTACAGCGATGGAAAAGATTTTAAAGATTATCACGATTTTTCTAAGGATTTACAGTTTTATCACGATGCATCGTCTGGCAAACTATACCTTCGTTGCGACAAAGGCAATCCCGGAAAAATATTTGATAGAATTGAATTAAGTATAAAGGGTTCGGGTATAAAGGTAACTGCAAAAAATGTTACAATAGATAATTTGTGTGTTAAATATGTTGGCTCCCACGGTGTAGCTTCGGGCAGTAACGAGGGGCTTACTGTACAAAACTGTGAGTTTGGATGGATAGGCGGTGCTATTGCATCGGTTAGCAGTACCGGTATTCCCACCCGTTTTGGTAACGGTGTGGAGATTTATGGCTCGGCTAAGAATTTTACGGTGAAAAATTGCTATTTCTATCAAAATTATGATGCGGGTCCAACTTTTCAGTATAAATCGAGTGCGGCAAATGCTCCCAAAATCGTTATGAGTAATATTAAATTTACTGATAATGTTATGGAATATTG
Organism: Acutalibacteraceae bacterium; assembly: GCA_045606925.1. Taxonomy (GTDB): domain Bacteria; phylum Bacillota; class Clostridia; order Oscillospirales; family Acutalibacteraceae; genus SIG565. Next base: position 2,693 of record JAZUSW010000050.1, read on the forward strand.
CAACTACTCGATAGAATATTTCTTAACCGCAAGTAAGGATAGTTATATTGAAAAAGTGACTATTGACGGCAATCTTATGTGGTATGCAGGTGAGGGATTTTGCTCTCAACGTCCCGATAAAAATCGTGATGCACACATAAAATCGTGGATGCACGAGAATAGAAGAAAAGGTGATTTTAAGGTTACAAATAATCTTTTTGTGTTGGCACAAAATTACCTTTCCGAAACCTATGATATAACAGATAAAGGCGCAGTTTACTCTTCTAATATATACATTCAATATGTAAATAATCTTCTCGGCCAGAATGCAGGCAATAAAGAACCTCCAAAATTTGGTACCGTGGCAGAAGCTGAAAAAAGAATTAAAAGTGAATTTAAAGATTATTCGGCAAAAGTTATTTGTATAACGGGTGATTAATATGGATAAATCCCTCATGCTGCTTTCGTTTTTGCAAAAAAACTGCAATATAGCAGAGCAAATTCCGACTTCACCGCAAGAGCAATTTGATTTTTATCGGCGTTGGGTAAATAAATTACCAAACGAGTGCGCAAATGAAAGTTTTTTAAAAATTGAAGATGGGTTTTTGAAAGATGCTTTAAAAGAAAAAACAATATTTTCGGTTAAAAATCAAAAAGATACAGTTGCGTTAAAAAGCGGAGAAGCAGTCGATTTTGAAGCGGATGCAGTATTATCATTTTTAAATGACGGCAACGATAAAAGTGTTTATTTGTACGGTGGCACACGCTTCAAAAATGCTGTAGCAAGTGCATTAAAAGGCAAAGAAATAGCGGTTACCAAAGCAAATAACATAAACTATAAGGGAGTTATAAGTGGTATTTTACCCCCAATAGAATTAAAACTAACTTCGATAATCTTAAATAGCATTATCGAGAAGTATAAATTTGTGCTGGATGTAGCAAAGGAAAATTCTTTACAGAGTTTGGTATTATGCTTACCCAATATTGAAAATTTACTTTTGTGTTCAAAATTAGCAGACGCAATAATATCTACTATAAAGCAACACGAATATGCAAAAAATATCAAATTAGTTTTATTAGCACCTTCCGATACGGTTTTAGGTGTTTATAAATCAAAATTAAATGGTTAAGGTGATGAGAATATGTTAAATGTTATTAGGTTTTTTTCAGTGGTACTTATCGTGTGTTTATTGTTTACATTCGTTGGGTGCGGAAGATTTTTTAATGGAATTAAAGATAATGAGAGTGATTTATATACTCCCGCAAGAGCATCTATGCTTGATGAGTCAGGCAATTGGAAAGTTGTCAATAAAGTAGAAATGCCGGAAAAGAAGGATGCAACGCTTACCCTTGCTGAAATGGAAAAACTTTATCGTCCATATACTGAGTGGCGCATTTATGATATACGCACTACCGAAACCACAGTAAAACCTACTAATGGCGGTACGGCATATTATGTTTCAAACAACGGTAGCTCATCAAATGATGGCCTTACTCCCGAAACACCTTTTGCCACGGTTTACAATTTAGGCAAAGTAAAATTAAAAGCCGGTGATGTTGTCTATTTTGAACGTGGTAGCGTGTTTAGAGGAATTTGGACCGCTATGGCAGAAGGGGTAACCTATTCGACATATGGTGAGGGTAAAAAACCGGAGTTTTATGGTTCATTGAAGGATTATGCAGACCCAAAATATTGGGAAGAAACCGATAAAAAGGATATTTATGTTTGTACCGAGATTTTCACAAAAGATATAGGCGGCGTGATTTATAACGAAGACCAAAGCG
>JAZUSW010000051.1:0-3585 GCA_045606925.1 Acutalibacteraceae bacterium
ACGGGAATATGCCAACTGATTACACGGCGTACAAGCAAATAAATACCGCCCAACAGTAATGCTGCGGCACTTGTTTCACCGATAGCGCCACCGTGGTTACCCAAAAACAAATCCAATAATGATGGCATAGTTTCGGCTGCCAACGGTGTAGCACTCGCTACCGAGTCCACAGGGAAGGCAGGGGTTGCGATTGATGTAAATGCAACCAACATAAATACACGGGCGGTAATGGCAGGGTTAACAAGATTTTGACCAATGCCGCCAAACAAACATTTTACAACGATAATTGCAAATAAAGAGCCGATTACACATTGCCATAACGGGATATTTGCAGGTAGATTTAAAGCCAACAAAAGACCTGTAACGGCGGCGGATAAATCGCCTATAGTTTGTTCTTTTTTTACAATGTAGTTAAAGATAACTTCAAATGCTACCGAAGAAAGTACGCAAACGGCAACAACCAGTAATGCGCGTAAACCGAAAATCAATGTTCCGGCAACGGTTGCAGGTAATAACGAAATTAAAACATCACCCATAATGCCTGCAGTCGATTTACCGCTGTGAATATGGGGAGAAACGCTTACTTTGGTTAAGGAACTCATATTTTTTCGGCCTCCTTTTTTGCCTGTTCATTAACAAATTGTTTTGACATTTTGTTAATTTGTACGAGCGGTCTGTTAGCGGGGCATACATAACTGCAACATCCACATTCCATACAAGACAAAACCGAAAGAGATTTTAACATTTCGGCATCCTTGTTTTCATACGCCTTGGCAATGCTTACGGGTTCCAATCCGAACGGACAGGTGTTAAGACACGCACCGCAACGGATACACGCGGTTGTTTTAGGCAGCTTTGCTTCTTTTTTTGTTAAAGCAAGAACCGCGTTTGTGTTTTTTAATACGGGTTTATCAGCGATGGGTGTTGTGATGCCCATCATAGGTCCACCATATATAATCTTGGCGGGTTGCTCGGTTAAACCGCCGCAACAATCAAACAATGCACTAAGCGAAGCACCGATTGGCGCAATGACATTTTGCGGTTGCTTTACAGCACCGCCTTCTACCGTAACGCATTTTTCTATGAGCGGCATACCTGTGCGAAGATATGCACCGATTGCCGCTATGGTGGTGCAATTAAGAACAATGCAACCTACATCAATGGGTAGTTGGTTTGACGCTATCTTGCGACCTGTTGTGTGGTAAACCAATACCTTTTCGCCACCTTGCGGATAGATGGCAGGAAGGGTATGGACCTTTATAGAAAAATCGCTGACCGCAGCCGCCATTTTTTCCATAGATAAGGCGGCTTTTTTATTGTTGTTTTCAACACCGATGATAACATTTTCAACGCCGAGATAACGGTTGAGCGCTTTAAGGGCCAACAACATATCATCGGTACGGGTAAGCATCGTAATGGTGTCGCTTGTAACATACGGCTCACATTCTGCGCCGTTGATAATAATGTAATCAATGCGCTCAGGGTCAACATCCAACTTTACATAGGTGGGGAAACCTGCGCCGCCAAGACCTACAACGCCTGATGCTTTTACGGCATCGATAAATTCTTTCGTAGAGTTTATATCAGGCGGGGTAATGGTTTCATCTACCGTCATTTCGCCATCAGATTCAATAACGACGGCAGTGGTGGTAGCGCCGTTATACATTAAATAATCGGTTAATTTTATTACCTTACCCGAAACACTGGAATAAATATCGGAAGAAATATATCCATCCGAAGCACCGATTTTTGTGCCTACTTTAACCAAATCACCTACTTTAACGGTAGGTACGGCGGGTTTACCAATGTGCATAGACATCGGTATGGTCACTGTTTTAGGGATGTCCATACGAATAACGGGACTGTTTTTCGAGCTCTTTCTATGAGGCGTGTGTATTCCACGAAGACGAGAAGCCATAAGCGTATAAACCTTTCTTTAAGATATAATATAATAATATATTATAATATTAAAATAAACACAGGCAGTTGTCAAGTATATTTGTCTTGTGCAGACAAGCAAAATTATGGTATACAAAATAGTATTTTACAGTAAAGTAAATTATCGGTAAAAAAACAAAAGCCCTCGAAATTCCGAGGGCTTTTTTGCAAATTTTATTGAATTTAAATTTCTTTTTTCGATACTTTATCAGGTGCACTTTTTTCTTCCAAACGAATTTCCCAATGGATAATAAATGCCAACAAAGCACGAATTATGATTACAACACCAAGTATTGCCAGTTCTTCTAAATTGTGGATAATAACGGTTTTGATAATTTCGGCACCCATTTTAAATTCCAAAGCGAGAGAAAGCGCTTTTCCAAGGTCTATTACAACGTGAAAAGGTTGTTTTTTAAACACACAATGAAACAAGCGTATCAAAGCACGAAAAGAACCGATAATTATTATGATGATACCTATCATCTCTAATATACCTGCTGAAATTTCGGCAACGGGTTGTAAAAACTGTTTGAATTGTGCAACAAAATTTTCCATAATATCACACCGTCCTTATTTTTCGTATTTATGCCATTGTGATGAATACACCTTTTTGCCGTCTTCGTACACCCACATGGCTGCGACATTATCTAATTTTTCGATTATCGCCAAGCCGTCTTGCTCAGATAAGCAAAATAATGCGGTAGACAGGGCATCGCCTAACCCTGAGTCGTTGCATAATACAGACACCGATAAATAGTCCGTGGCGGGCATAAGTGTATCGGGGTCGATGATATGATGGTAGGGCTTACCGTCTACATAGTAAAAGCGTTGGTAAGAACCGCTTGTAACAACCGACTCATTACTGATTTGCAAATATGAAAGATAATCGTCACCGCTTGGATTTTCAACACCAACAGTCCATTTTGTGCCATCTGCTTTACTGCCGACAGCGCGAACATTACCGCCTACATTTAAGATATATCCCGTGATACCTTTTTTCTCTAAATACCGCGCAACGCATTCGGTAGCATATCCTTTGGCAACGGCACCAACATCCAATATCATTTTCGGGTCGGTTAATGTAACGGTATTATTCTCTTCATCAATCACCATTTTTGAAATGTCGGTGTGCCTTGCGGCCTCTTTTAAGGTATCAATAGGGGGTAGGGTCGCTTGGTCAGGGTTATCTTTGCCGACTGTGCGGTATTCGTGCCAAATTGATAATACGCTTCCCATAGCAATATTCATTACACCGTTTGTGGTATTATACATTTCCTTTGCGTAAAGAAGCATATCTATAATACGGCGGTCGACTGTAACTGTGCGATGCGCACCATCCACAAGCTCGTTAATTGTACACAGGTTTTCTATCGAGTCAAATCGGTGGTATATTGAATACAACTGGTGATACTCGGCAAACTGCGCCAAAATTTCATTGGCTACGGCATCAAATTCGGCCTTGCTGTTTTCATATCCGGTTATTGTTATAACGGTATCAAAATAGTCCATAGAATAGGTTGAGTATTTGTTTTTTTCTTTTTGGATACCGCAAGAGCAAAATGTACTGCCAATCACCAACAAAAGTGCGATAATAATGCATAAAAATCGTTTTTTCATAATGTTCCGAATTGCAAAAAGGGGGATTAA
>JAZUSW010000052.1:0-8472 GCA_045606925.1 Acutalibacteraceae bacterium
TTATAGGTGCGGCGAATGATTGGCAAGAATATTTGTGTAAGGACCCTAAACATTTTATTTGGTATTGTGAAACGCAACTAAACTACCTGAACGCTGTTAATTGTTTATCTCCAGATAAGAAGCATATGATCAGCGGAGGGACATATCCGGATTTGTGGTGCGCGGAAAGAATTCTTCTTGGATTACGCTATACAGCATCCTTGGCAAAACTTGAGGAAATGGATGCTGCTTATGATGTGTTTGAAGATACTATACGAGTTATAGAACAGGTTATGTCAATTTCCGAGGATGAATTTGAACTGGGGTGTTCATCACCTGCTCTCAAAGGTTTTACACTAAAATCAAAGTTTTATTGGATGGAATATAACGGAAAAGAGTGCAAATATCTTGGTATGGAGCATCAAGAATGGGCGAACTGTGTTATTCCAACCGACTATCAAAAAGCAGTGAAAAGTGATTGGTTTGATAGCATGAGGGAAGATAAACGCTTTGATGCACTTTTTGAGAGATTGGACAAATGCGTTATTTGCAGAGAAATATCAACTGATTGACGTATCAATCTAAAATTTTAGCCTCCGATAGGGAAAATCCTTGTCGGAGGCTAATTATTTGTACTACCACAGTGGTGGTGAGTAAGTGCGCATTTCCTGATGGTTTTTAGTGATATGCTGTCTTCGACAGCGTGATATTTTTTGCCGCAAGGGAAAAATATCACTGCAAACTTTAGTTTGCAATATCACTTTCATACACCAAAAAAGAAATAATGTTTTCGGCAAGTATTTACCTTTCTCAAAGTATGTAACCCACTATGACACTTTCAACAGATAAGTGTCAATTTTCATATAAAAAAAGAAAGTAGGGAAACACGTCTTTATGAAGTGTGTCCCTACGATGAGTGATTTTTATTGTTTCTCTTGTACGAAAAAAGAGCCGCTGGAAAACCGAGAGTTTTCTTTAATTTATTTGATAAATAATTGAAACATCGAAAATATTATTCCAATAGAAAAAAACACTATTTCAACATTTGAAAAAATTCTTATAATTTTATTTGTAAAATATTTTGCACTAATAATTGCAAAGGGTAATCCTAAAATAGATACTATTAACTATGCGCCGGAATATGCCAATATTGTAATTATTCCACCAATAATATCCCCACTGGTTTTTAATGCAGGATATTGAATTAAAGTGACAACAAAAACAAATGATATTATGAAAAAGCATAAAAATAAAATCACCGAAAGAATAAAACAAATAATGGGAATTATTTTTTTCATAAAACCACCGACCTTTTTAATTATTATACCACGAGAGGAAATGGTTGTCAAAATTATTCATTATTCATAAGCAACGCGACTTCAATATTAATTATTCATTTGAAAATCCGTTTTTATTGATGAATAATGAAGAATGAAAAATGAATAGTGAATAATACAAACAAAAAACCGTCCACTTTCGTGAACGGATTTTCGTTTGGAGCTGGTGGACGGACGCACCCTTTTTTACAAAAGGGTGCCGTGCTCGGCGACCGCTTATGGCAGTACCCGCCTCACACTTCGGCGCTAAAAACAATTATCAATTGTTTTCATAACGCGCCTCACCCTCTCAGTGTACGAGTCCCTCAATATACGAATAAAAAAAGCACCCATCTTACGATGAGTGCATTTTTTATTGGAGCTGGTGGACGGACTCGCACCCCCGACCTGCTGATTACAAATCAGCTGCTCTACCAACTGAGCTACACCAGCACATATTTAACTACAAATAGTGCCTAAATAATATAACATATGCTAAAAACATTGTCAAGTGATTTTTTAAAATAATTGTTTATTGCCAAAACCGATTTATTATAGTATAATTAATATATATTGAATTTAAGGGGAAACGGTATGAACTTTAACGCACTTGACAACAAAGGTTCCGTAGAGGGATTTTGCCTTATAAAAACCATTGAGGTCCGCACTTCATCCAAAGGGGACAATTATCTTAATATGACTCTTTCGGATGCTACGGGTGAAATAAATGCAAAGCTTTGGAGTTACACGCCCGAGGTTCACGGTGAGTATGATGCCAATACATTAATAAAGGTGCGCGGCGTTATCAGCGTGTATGCGGGTGCCGACCAGTTAAGGATAGACCGTATACGGCCTGTTGTGGGGTCGGACGGTGTGAAACTGGAAGATTTTGTAAAAACGGCTGAGTATGACAGCGCACAGATGTACGAAGAACTTATTAAGTGTGCCGAGGAGTTTGAAGATAAAGATTTATCACGGCTTGTAACACATATTTTGGGTCAGAACCGAGAGCCGCTTTTATACTGGCCTGCGGCGTTTAAGCTTCACCACGCATTCCGCGGCGGATTGCTTTTGCATACACTTTCTATTGTGCGGCTGGCCGAAAAGGTGTGTGAAATTTACCCGTTTGTTGATAAAGATTTACTTTTATCTGGTGCTATTTTGCACGATATATCAAAACTCACCGAGTACGAGGTTGCCGAAACGGGCACCGCATCGGGATACTCGGTACGCGGCAATTTGCTGGGCCACCTTGCAGAAGGCGCCATGCTTATAAGAAAAGCCGCCGAAGAAATTGGCATACCCGCTGAAAAATCAATGTTGCTTGAACATATGGTTTTATCACATCACGGAAATCCCGAGTTTGGCGCGGCTGTAAGGCCGATGTTTATAGAGGCAGAACTTTTAAGTCATCTTGACTTGATTGATGCTCAGCTTTTTGAAATGCGCGAAGCGTATGAAAATGTTGACAAAGACGGCTTTACGGGTAAACTCTGGATGATGGATAATCGCAAACTTTACTTCCACGCACGAAAAGATATGAATAACGGACCTAAGTTATTCTAAAAATAAAAAAGAAGGAGAAATTATTATGAAAATTACAAAAGATATGTGCATAGGCGATGTACTTGATATGGATACAGGTTGCGCTAAATACTTTTTCGAAATAGGTATGCACTGCCTTGGATGTCCCGCTTCCCGCGGTGAAACCATTGAACAGGCCTGTGCCGTACACGGTACCGATTGCGATGAATTGGTTGCCAAGCTCAACGCATATTTCGGTGACTAATATGTACAAATTAAGCCAACGGCTTGAAACAATTGCCGGGTTGGTGCGCGAAAAAGCCAAAGTGGCTGACATAGGCGCCGACCACGGCTATTTGTCTATTTTTATAGAGAAAACAAAGAATCCCCAAAAAATTATAGCTTGTGATATAAATCAAAAGCCGCTTTTATCGGCAATAAGCAATATAAAGAAAACCGATTGCAAAAAAATAGAGACCCGTTTATCTGACGGACTCGAAAATATAAAAAGCGATGAGGTTGACACCGTTATAATTGCGGGTATGGGCGGAGAGGTAATTTCGGGAATAATCGACCGCGCAAATTGGCTAAAAAGCAACAAATATACGCTCTTGTTACAGCCGATGACCGCCGCTGTGCATCTGCGCCGTTATTTATATCAGAACGGCTTTGAGATAGTGTTTGAAAAGGCGGTTTTGGATGCAGGTAAAATTTACAGTGTGATAAAAGCGCAGTATAGCGGCGCACCCGTGACAGTAGATGAGGCGTTTTATTATTACGGTAAATTAAATCCAGGTGACAAAACCGATGCTGATTATATAAAAAAGCAACTGCGTATTGCCAAAGAGTGTCGGGATTCGCTTAAGAGCGTTGATGACGGCCTGGAAAAATACGAGTATTATAAAAATTTAGTACAGGAAATTGAAAAAATATTAGGAGAGGTATAAATGGCGCTTGACGGACTGTTTTTACATAAGCTGACAGGTGAATTAAAAACTGCCGAAGGTATGCACATCGACAAAATTTACCAACCGTCAAATGATGAGTTGGTTTTGTTGTTGCGCCGTCCGGGTGAAGCCAAGAGAGTGTTAATATCGGCTGCTGCCGCCAACTCGCGTATACATTTTACCGAGTCGCGTCCCGAAAACCCTGCTACGCCACCTATGTTTTGTATGCTGCTGCGTAAGTATCTGTCATCATCAAAGATTATTTCCATTGAACAAAAAGGGCTTGAAAGGGTATTGGTAATAAAAACTTCAAGCGTCAATGAAATGGGGGACATCATTTATCCCGAGTTGATAGTAGAATTGATGAGCGCGGCATCAAATATTATTCTGGTGCTTAATAACAGAATAATAGATGCGTTGCGCCGTAGTAATATTGAAAAAAGTGAGCGTATTATCCACCCGGGTGCCGTATATATGCCCCCTGAAAGCCAAAAACTAAACCTTTTAGAAAACGGTGCCCAGGAAATTTTTGATTTTGCCAAAAATTCAGGCACTGAAAATTTGGATAAGGCGTTGCTTTACTCCGCCGAGGGCTTTTCTCCGCTTATTTGTCGCGAGATAGCAGGAGATATATCGGTTAATGAAATTACGGGTTATCACAAAAAAATAATAATACAAAAATTATCTCAGCTTAAAGAGACGCTTATATCGGGTGGTATGCCTGTAATTTTAAAGGATGAAAAAGGTAATTCCGTTGATTTTTCGTTTATGCCGATAAAGCAGTACGGAGGTCTATACAGTGTCGAAGAAATGGCAGATTACAGCGCTCTTTTGGAAGAGTTTTATACATCCCGCGCCACGAAGCAGAGAATTTCCAAACAGTCCCAAGATATTTTAAAACTTATAACGGTATTATCCGGTCGTGCCGCAAAGAGACGGCAAATGCGGCTTAGTGACCTTGAAAAATGCGCCGAAAGGGAACAGTTGCGGATTTTCGGAGAGCTTTTAAAGGCGAATCTTTTTGCCATAAAACAGGGGCAGACCTTTGTGGAAGTTCAAAATTATTATGATGAAAACTTAGCCGATGTGCGTATCCCCTTAAATCCTGCACTTACACCATCGCAAAACGCTGCAAAGTATTTTAAGGATTATAAAAAAAGTCATACCGCGGAGCAAACACTCATAAAGCTGATAGAACAGGACGAGCAAGAAATAGAGTATCTTGATACGGTGCTGGATGAGTTGTCCCGCGCTGAGACGCTGAGTGACATTTCGGCTATTCGGGATGAGCTTGTCGCCGAGGGCTATATAAAAAGGGCATCTTCCGTCAAAAAAGTTCCGCAAAAAGTGACATTCGGCGAAGCGGTAAGTCCCTCGGGATACAAGGTGCTGTACGGTAAAAACAACCGTATGAATGAGGAAATAACGCTTAAAACCGCCAACAAAAACGATATGTGGTTTCATATAAAAGATATGGCGGGCTCACATGTTGTAGTGCTATGCGGCGGTAAAGAGTTGAGCGAAGAGGATATGGAGTTTGCTGCCACACTTGCCGCCAAAAACTCAAAGGGCGCAAAGCTTGGAACGGCTGCTGTTGATTACACAAGGATAAAAAATGTAAGAAAAATATCGGGCGGCAAAACGGGTATGGTGACATACACCGATTTTAAAACATATTTTGTGAGAAGCAAAGAATAAAGTTTGATGTTTTTTACTCTTGCCAAACGATAAGTTTGGTAGTATAATTACTTTGTGTCAATATTTTTTAGAAAAGAGGATGAAAATGAAGGAAATAACCATAGAGTATTTGGTAGGCCTGCTATTGCGCCGCTTGGTTGTAATGATAGTGGTGGCGGCTTTATTTGCAACAGCGGCGTTCGGATATTGCCGTTTTCTTGCAGACCCTGTTTACAGGGCAACATCTCAGATAGTTGTAAGTAACGGTGCGGTAATAATAGAAGATAACTTAGGTGAAGATGATTCAAAAATCAGCGGTAGCGATATTCAGTCTTCAATGTACCTTGCAAATGTTTGCGTAGGGCTTTTAAAAACACAGGATTTTCATAAAAAACTATCAGAAAAATTGGAAGGAAAGTATTCCTATTCAAGACTTGCGGGTATGGTATCAGTAGGTCTTAACGGTGAGGAAGATTTGTTTATAAATATATCTGTTAATCATACCGACCCGGAGGAAGCAAAAAAAGTATCCAACACAATGGTTGCTATGGCGCCTGATTACATAAAGGATTTTATGCCGTCGGCTAAAATTATGATAACCGCAACTGCCGATTCGGCGTCCAAGGTTTCTCCGAGAACGGCTATGGTGACAGCGCTTTTCTTTGTGGTAGGCGCAGCATTTGTTTATATTATTGCGCTTATTGTAAGTTTGAATGATAAAACCATAAAGGGTGTTTCTGATTTCACCGCAACCTATCATATTCCTGTTCTGGGTGGGGTGCCTGATTTTGAAAATGCCAGTACACAAGGGGGGTATTCTTATGCCGAAAACAAATAAAAATGCTCAGGCAAAAAGCGGACATACACCGTTTGCGGTGGTAGAGGCATATAATACAATTCGTACTAATATTTTATTTGTTCTGTCTCATCGTGAGGGTCGTTCCTTCGTAATTTCCAGTGCCAATCCCGGCGAAGGAAAATCTACAACTGCACTTAATATTGCCAGTTCCTTTTCACAGCTTGGCAGTAAAATATTGATAATTGATGCAGATATGAGAAAGCCCATTTTACATAAAAGGGCACATGTTGAAAACAGCAAGGGCTTGTCAAGTGTTCTGGTTGGTTTTTGCGGTATTGATGAAGCAATTCATGAGATAAATCCGTTTTTGTATCTTCTTCCGTCCGGTCCCACACCGCCTAATCCGGGTGAGCTTTTATCGAGCGAAGCGTTTGATGAACTTATGTCTTCTCTTAAAGAAAAATTTGATTATGTTATTGTGGACACACCGCCTATAAATGTAGTTTCCGATGCAGTTGTTGCAGCAACAAGAACAGATGGTATAGTTTTGGTTGCAAGAGATAAAAAAACATATCACGATGAATTTAAGGATGCTGTTTCAAGTATAGAATTTGCAAATGTAAAAATTCTCGGTGCAGTTTTAAACGCGGTCGATGTAAAAGACGGTGAAAAATACAAGTACAAATATAAATATCGTTACAGATATAGAAATTATGCAAACAGCGCATATATAAATAACAAAAACCAATAAGGAAGGTAAAGGTATGAATAATAACCGCAAGCCTTTTGATTACAAGCGTTTTGTTCCAATAGTGGCAGACGCAGTAGTGCTTTTTATTACTGTAGTACTATCTTATTTTCTGTGGGTGTTCCTTACCGGTAAGCAGGATATGATGCGCCCCGAATTACCTGTTTATTTGTTTGGTTTTGTCGGTTGCGGTATAGTAGGTATGTGGCTTACCGGCAGTTATCGCACATTTTATATGGTTGGATATATATCCGATTTTGTGCGTTGTGTTCTTGGCTTTTTAGCGGGAACAGGTGCTTTATTATTGGGCTGCGTTGTGTTTGATAAGGGTGTTTATATATCATTTACAACGATTTGCTTATTGATAGGACTGTTCACCATTATAATGGAACGAATGTGCTATTATTTGCTGGTGAAGAAGTTTTTGCATTTCCTTGAAAGCCGCAAATATCCTGCTACGCTTATTATCGGTGCAGGGGACGCGGGCAGAACGGTATTATCCGAGATAAAGCGTTCTAAAAAACATAAATTTCGCGTTGTGGGTTTTGTGGATGATAACCCCAAAAAGATTTCAACGGTTATTGATACCGTTCCCGTATACGGTCCAACCGTGCTTATACCCGAACTTTGTGCGAAATACAGGATTGAGGAAATTATTTTTGCTATCCCGACCTGTCCGCAAGAGAAAAAGGACCAGATTATCAAAAGCTGCTCCTCGACAAAATGCAATTTAAGAATTGTACCTCCGATTTTAGAAATTAATAAGTCGGGTCCTGTGATATCTCAGGTTAAGACTATAAATGTGGAGGATTTATTGGGCCGTGATGTTATAAAAATTAACGACCCGGGACTTGCAGATTTTCTTAATAACAAGGTGGTTTTTGTTACAGGTGTTGGGTCTATCGGAAGTGAGCTTTGTCGCCAAATCGTGCGTTTTGGTCCTAAGAAGCTCGTAATGATAGATATTTATGAAAACAATGCCTATGACATACAACAAGAACTTATCAGAGGCGGTTACGGCAATCTGATTTCTACCGAGATAGCATCGGTAAGGGATTACGATAAAATGAAATGCCTGTTTAAGACCTATCAGCCGCAAATTGTTTTTCACGCCGCAGCGCATAAGCATGTGCCGCTTATGGAAGATAATCCCGAAGAAGCCATTAAAAACAATGTATTCGGTACATATAATGTTGCACGCTTAGCAGACGAGTTTGGCGCCAAAAAAATGGTGCTTATATCCACCGATAAGGCAGTAAATCCAACCAATATTATGGGCGCGTCAAAGCGTTGCTGCGAGATGGTTATGCAGTATATGTCGCAAACCAGAGAGCGTACCGAGTATGTAGCGGTACGATTCGGTAATGTTCTGGGCTCTAACGGCTCGGTTATTCCATTGTTTTCAAAGCAAATCGAATCGGGCGGACCGGTTACGGTTACTCACCCCGATATTATCCGTTACTTTATGACAATTCCCGAAGC
>JAZUSW010000053.1:0-5266 GCA_045606925.1 Acutalibacteraceae bacterium
TCGGTCTTACCGCAAAGACCGTCAATCGGCACCTTGTCAACGAGTATATCGGGAAGTCCCAAAACACGACCGATTTCTTTAACCTCGGTAACGGTAAGATTAGACATTGGTGAAAAATCACCCGCAGCATCGCCGTAGCGCGTGGAATAACCCACCCAGTCTTCCGATAAATTACAGGTGTTAACAACGCGTCCGTTATTGCTTTGCGAAATGGCATAAAGGGTTGCCATACGGATACGGGGAGGCAAATTAACAACCGATTGGTTTGATAGTTCTATCGGCATACTTTCTTTAAGCGCCTTTACGGTGTTGCCTATATTTACAACAAAATGTTTAATGCCAAGCGTATTCACAAGCAAATATGCCATATCAATATCGTGTTGTTCGCCCTGCGGCATCAAAACACCGATAACGCGGTCTTTGCCCAATGCTTCAACGCATAAAGCCGCGGCAACGGAACTGTCTTTACCGCCCGAGATGCCAACAACTGCGTTGCAATCCGGCCCGTTTTGACGGAAAAAATCCCGTATCCACTCTACACATTCATTTTTGATTTTTACAGCATCAAACATTAAAAACAACTCCTAAAAATCAATCTGATTATAGTATAACATAGTTGATACCAATATGTAAAGATTTTACAAAAAAGCATTGTTTAAAAATTCCTTTTTTGTTATAATGAATTTGTAAAATAAAGGGGGATTTTGTATGATGTGGCTTTTAATGGCCGTATTGTCGGCTGTTTTTGCAGGACTTACATCAATACTTGCAAAATGCGGTATTAAAAAGACGGATTCGGATGTAGCAACGGCGCTTCGTACAGTAGTGGTTCTGATATTCTCTTGGATAATGGTTTTTGTGGTCGGTTCACAAGGAACCGTTATGCAAATAGGTGTGAAATCTCTCGTATTTCTGATTCTTTCAGGTATAGCCACGGGTGCTTCCTGGATGTGTTATTTTAAGGCGCTGTCAATAGGCGATATAAACAAGGTTGTGCCTATTGATAAATCAAGTACCATACTAACCGTGATTTTAGCGATAGTCCTTTTTGGTGAAACAAACAATCTTGCCATAAAACTTATCAGCACCGCCATTTTAGCAGTTGGCACCTTTTTAATGATAGAAAAAAAGGATGTACAGGAAAACACTAAGGATAAAAAATGGTTTATATATGCCGTATTATCGGCGGTTTTTGCAGCCCTTACATCAATTCTCGCAAAGATAGGCATTTCGGGTGTAGAGTCAAATCTGGGCACCGCCATTCGTACATATATCGTGCTTATTATGGCGTGGATAGTTGTATTTGCAAAGGGAAAACAAAAAACACTTAAAGCACTTGATAAAAAGGAATTGATTTTTATCGTTCTTTCAGGTATAGCGACAGGCGCTTCGTGGCTTTGCTATTATTATGCAATACAAAACGGAATTGTCAGCGTTGTTGTTCCGATAGATAAAATGAGTATTTTAATTGCTGTGGCTTTTGCATTTTTTGTATTTCGTGAGCGCCTTACAAAAAAGTCGGTGTTGGGATTAGCACTTATGAGTATCGGCACACTTATAATGGCGATATTCGGTTAGGAGATAAAAATGAAGCTATTTTTTGATGCGGTAGTAAAATTTGTGTGCGGAGTTTTGCTTGTGGGTCTACTGCTGTTTTTACCTGCAGGTACGCTTTATTATCCACAAGGTTTATTGTTTTCGGCGGCACTTTTTATACCTATATTTTTTATGGGAATAGTACTGTTTGTAAAGCAACCCGAATTACTCAAAAAACGCTTAAATAATAAAGAAAAGGAAACAACTCAAAAGGGAGTGGTAGCGGTATCGGGCTTGATTTTTATAGTCGGTTTTGTTTTGGCGGGTCTTGATTTTCGCTTCGGTTGGACCAAGGTACCGGTGGCAGTAACAATAATAGCAGTTATGTTGTTTCTATTCTCATATATCGTTCTGGCGTTTGTTTTGCGGCAAAATGAGTATTTGTCACGCACGGTAGAAGTGCAAGAAAATCAAAAGGTGGTTGATACAGGGCTGTATGGTGTTGTTCGCCACCCTATGTATATGGCAACCATATTGATGTTTTTATCTATGCCGCTGATATTGGGCTCGTGGGTGTCGTTTATTGTTTTTTTGGTATATCCCGCAGTGATTGCAATCCGCATAAAAAACGAAGAAAAGGTTTTAAGTGAGCAGTTAGAAGGGTATAGTGAGTATCAACAAAAGGTTAAATATAAAATAATACCGTTTATTTGGTAAAAAGGAGTTTTATTATGAGCAGTTTTGAAGATTTAAGGATAGTAGACAATTTTTATCAGACCTCGTTGTTTTTTCCTATGCCTACCGTAATTATCGGTACGCTTTGTGAGGACGGTACTACAAATTTAGGCCCGTATTCGCTTGTACAACCGTATTATGTGGCGGGTAAAGATTATTATGCGATGCTTCTTTGTTGCCGAAATTCTTCAAACACCGCACAAAACATTTTGCGCAACGGCAAATGTACACTGAATTTTATTGATGATAACCCCCAAAATTTTAAAGAGGCGGTAAAACTGTCTTGGCCGGGCGATAAACCGAGCGAAAAAATGCCTAAATGCAAATTTAAACTTGAAAAAAGTATGTTAGAAGAGCAAACGGGTGAAGCAAGACCAATGGTGCTTACCGATGCGATTGAGGCGATAGAGTGCACCTGGATGCGTGAGCTGGATGGCGCCGATAAAGATATAGCGGGCAAGCTTAACGGATATGAGCCACCGTATCACGATTTTAACGGAATCACAAGTAAATTCGGCGCACATTTTATACTTAAAATAGATAAAATTTTAATGAAGAAAAAGTACAGTAATGCCATTATAAACGGCGTTAAGTCAAAGGATTTTCCACCGCTTCCCGTTGATTACGGTTACCGTGACAGTAAAAATTTTTGGTTCCATAGAAAACGCAAAATGAGAGCCGAGCTTTTGCAAATGCGCGAGGCGAGTTTAGAATCGGTGCGCTATGCGGCTGACCGCGCTGATGATAAGATTAAATTTACCGATGATGCGCTTAAAACGGTACTCGCGGTGCCGCGCGTATTCCTGCCGCTTGTTTTAAAGGGATGTGTTGACTGGGCAAAGGAAAACGGGGTAGAGCTAATAACCGCCGAGCATATGCAAATTATTAACGATAAACGCGCAAAAGAAAAGAATAAAAAATAATATTTTTAAGCTTAAATAGAATAACCGCCGAAGTGTTTTTGCTTCGGCAGTTATTTATATTTTCCTTTTCATCAGTCCGTGCTTATTGCAGTAGATATACAAACAACCACTGCCACGAAGAGAGAATCTTGTCTCGGCATTGCCTTCGGGATAAAGTTTTACAAACTGAACTCGGTCGGTTGTAAGGTAAGCGATAAATGAAATAAAATGGCTTTTTGTCATATCGTGATTGACAGTTATAAAATGCTCGTCCTCAACCTTTTGAATGGAGATTTGGTGTTGATTGTCAATCTCCTCTGCTTCAAGCGGCGGCAGTTTTATACCGCAACAGCTAACAACCGTGTCCCCTATAGCGCGAATCACATTGTTACACACAGGGCAAACATAAAATTTTGAACGCAGAATATTTGAAGAGACATTACGGTTTATGACCGTATCGCCCGACATAAGTTCCATAACCGAAACAGAAAGAGCAGAGCTTAAATTCTCGATAAGTGAAATATCGGGAAGCCCCTTTCCTGTCTCCCATTTTGAAACCGCCTTACCGCTAACACCGATTTTTTCGGCAAGCTCGCTTTGTGTTAGATTTTTCTCTTCGCGCAGTCGTTTAATAACCGCACCCGTAATATAAGTATCCATACCAATTCTCCTTTTAGAACAGTATAATGCAAATACTCGAAAACCTCAACCTACTTTGCGTTGAACTCAATATCAAAATTTGCGCCACAGTAAACAAAGAATAAGCCGATGAGAATTTTCAGAAAATCTCATCGGCGTTTTTTTATTTCATCACCTTTACAAAATGGAACATTTCGTCGGGACCTTCGCTATTGTTGTATTCTTCATCATCGGGCATTTGGTGTGTGGACGCAAAATATTCGCACCAAAACTCATCAATCTTAAACCCGCATTTATTAATGTAAAAATGTATATTACGCTTATCAAAATACGGTGTGCAGGTCTTCCAAACCGCTGTTTCGGGGTGCAATTTCTCAACTGCAAGCCAAGCGCCATAGCCGATGCCTTTGCTGTGCTCATCGGGTAAAGTGAAAAGAATTTCTAACTCGTTGTGATTCGTTTCTTTGTCGATTTTAAGTATTACACCGCCAACCTTTTTACCGTCAACAACAATGCGGTAGGTTTCGCTGTCAAGCGCATCAATACAGCGTTCAATAGTCTTGCGCGAAATAATTTCACCGTCATCATCAATGTGGTTATCTCGCTCGCCAAACTCCTGCAGAGCGCCGTACTTAAAAGCCCATTGATTATCTAAAATAAACTGCTCTCTGTCATCCTTGGTCAAAGGAACAAGAGTAACTTTCGTATTCTTCATAATAATCCTCCCAAAAAAGAAAAAACTCCGGCTATTGTCCACACAATAACCCGAGCTCACTCGGACACCTAATCCGGCTTACGAGCGCTACGGCACTCTGCCTCCGGTGACCAATATTTTTTATTATTATAACACAAATAACCAAACTTTGCAACCTATGTGTAACTCAATTTTTGAGCCGCAGTAATCAAAGAAAAGAGAATTTTGCGGGCCACATTTGATTATGTGGTCGTAAAAAATGAGATTTTCTTAAAAGAGGCGGCAAAACATCTAAAAAGCATAAAAATTGACCGAAAGTGGAGGTGAAACCTCAAAATTCGGTCAAAACTTGGTCGAGGTGACAGGACTCGAAGCTGCGGCATCGACATCCCAAAAGATAAGCAAGTCCTGATTTATAGACCTTTCCGGTTGTTTTTAACCCTTTCTGCTCAAAAACACATCCTCTTTGACGCTTTTGTTTCCGTCGTCTCCGTATGTTCCGGTCGCAGAAGTGGGATAACATGTGGTCAGAATACAACCTCGCAGTGTTGGTTTTTCCGACACCGCGAGGTTGTTTTTGCTTTCTATATCAAAATTTGATCCGCAGTAGACAAAGAAAAAACAGTTGATAATTTCTGCACACAATTGTCAAGTTAATATGCATTAACTCTTGATTTTCTGCACACAATTGTCAAGTTAATATGCATTAACTCTTGATTTTCTGCACATTATATGTTAGAATAATATGCAGAAATGGAGG
>JAZUSW010000054.1:0-7490 GCA_045606925.1 Acutalibacteraceae bacterium
CAAAAATCGATGAGTTTTACGCAAAATACACCATATAGAAAGGCAGATAACTATGGATTTTTTTAATGAAACTTTTGATAAAGCAAAAGACTTGTTTTTTGTAGCAAAGCAAAAAACCGAAGATGCAGTAAATGTCGGCAAACAAAAGATAGATATTGCATCCTATGAAAATAAGCTCACAAAACTTTATGCACAGCTTGGTAAAAACGCCTTTGAAATTTTAGAAAAAATGGAAAATCCCACACCGCAGATTTCAGATATTTTAGCGCAAATAAAGACAAATAAGGAAACCTTGGCAAAACTCAGAGCCGAGCTTGACAAAATGCAACAAAAGCGTATTTGTCCGGTTTGCAAAAGTCCTGTTGCAGAGAATGATGTCTTTTGCGGTAAGTGTGGCGAAAAAATAATTTTTGAGGATTGAAAAATGGTTAAAAAATTTGTAGGAATAGTTATTGCCGACAGTGATGAATATCGTCCGTTGGAAGAAAAAATGAGTGAGCTTGGCGGTAATGAAATTAAAGTTGCCGGTAGAAAAGCGCATGAGTTTAATCTTGGCAACTGTCGCGTTGTTTCGGTGCTTTGCGGTATAGGTAAGGTTAATGCGGCAGTTGCAACAACCGCCTTGGCAGAAAAAGGGGCCGAGATAATTTTAAATTGCGGTTTATCGGGCGGTATATCGGGTATATCTAAAAACGAAATAACAGTGCCGAATAGATTTTTGGAGCACGATTTTGATTTAACCGGTATTGGTTATAAACTGTGCGAAAAACCGGGGCAGGAATATATATACTTTTCTGATACCGAACTTTCAAAAAACATTGCAAGTAGGTTTGCAGATGCAAAAATGGGAACCGCGGTGAGTGGGGACTGCTTTGTTAGCGATGATGAGTTGCGAACACATTTAAAAGATGAATTTGAAGCTATGTCGTGCGATATGGAAACTGCCGCAATTGCATATATATGCAGTGTTTATTGCATAAAATTCGGTTGTGTGCGCAAGATTTCGGATGATGCAGGTAGCGATGCGGGGACAAGTTACAGGCAAATTAACGCATTAGCCGAGGATGTCCTTGTTAACGCCATTTTGTCGGTTATAGCCGATATGGGTTGATTTAATATTAAAATTATATAAAAATCAAGCCCTTGTGTTGTAAAAAAACACGATTTTTAGGCAAGATGCCAAATTATTATTGATTTATTGGTGGAAATATGGTAAAAATAAATATGATGGATAATCACAGGTATTCATTTGAAGAGCTTGTTGAAATAATTTGCATACTTCGTTCACCGGGCGGTTGCCCGTGGGATAGGGAACAAACGCATAAATCAATTCGTAATGAGTTTATTGAAGAAACATACGAAGCGGCCGATGCTATTGACCGTGACAGCGATGTGGATTTGTGTGAAGAACTGGGCGATGTGCTTTTACAAATATTGTTACACTCTCAAATGGCATCTGAAACAGGTGCCTTTGATATTGGTGATGTTATAGATGGCATTGCCCGTAAAATGATATTACGCCACCCACATGTATTCGGTGATGTTAAAGCCGATACCACCGAAAAGGTTTTGGAAAATTGGGATAATATCAAAAGGGATGAAAAACATCAAACATCTTTCACCGATACATTAAAGAGTGTGCCTATGTCTTATCCTGCGCTTATGCGTGCCGCAAAGGTACAAAAGCGTGCCGCAAAGGCCGGAGTTAATTTTGAAAGTCAAGATAAACTTTTTTCGTCCGCAAAAAAGCAGTTGGAAGAGTTTGAAAACGGAAATGCTGATGCGTTGGGCAATTTGCTTTTTACGATAATCGGTATATCCCGTTTAAAAAAAGTTGACTGTGAAGAAGTGCTTAATAAAACAACTGATGAGTTTATAAATCGTTTTGAAGAGGCCGAAAACACAGGTAAAATTAAGTAATTCAAACGGCTTGCCGTTAGAAATAAAAAAATGGAGGAAATTACTATGAACAAAAAAGAATTAGTTGCAGCTATTGCTGAAAAAGCAGGCATCTCCAATGCTGTTGCAGACAAAGCTCTCGCGGCTCTCGTATCTACCGTTGAGGCAGAATTAAAAGCAGGCGGTAAAGTACAGTTGGTTGGTTTTGGCACATTTGAAGTTCGTGAGCGTGCTGCTCGCAACGGTATCAACCCGCTTACAAAAGCTCCGATTACAATCGCTGCTGCAAAAGCCCCCGTTTTCAAAGCTGGTAAGGCATTCAAAGACGCTGTAAAATAATTAAAGATTTTACAACCAAGCCGCCTAAAAAATAGGCGGCTTTAAATTTTGGTGAAAAAATGAGATTAGACAAATATTTAAAAGTATCAAGAATAATTAAAAGGCGTACCGTTGCAAACGAGGCGTGCGATGCAGGTCGTGTTTCGGTAAACGGTAAGCCGTCCCGTGCTTCATATGATGTTAAAATAGGTGATATTATCGAAATTAATTTCGGTAATCGTGTTGTTAAAGCCGAAGTTTTGAATGTTTGCGAAACCGTAAAAAAAGAACAAGCAGGGGATATGTATAAAATAGTGTATTAATCATAAAATCGGCGCTTCTTAATATAAATTGTTAAGGGGTGCTTTTTTTGATTGAAGAAATAAATATAAAGCATAATATAAATATCGAAAACCGAAAAAAGACGGTCATAAGCGGCGTTAAAGAGGTCGTTGAATTTTCTTGTGATGCCATTGATACTGTAACTGCTATGGGCAATTTAAGTATACGCGGAAACGACCTTAAAATTTGTGGTTTTAATGCTACGGTGGGCGAACTGGAAATAAGCGGACTTATAGTAGCATTAGTATACACAACCGATACTAAAAAAAGCAGTTTAATATCGCGAATTTTTAAATAGGTTGTTATGTGGGAAATTAAGAATAACCAACAGGTATTCTCATTTGTTGTGTCTATTATATTCGGTGTGGGATACTGTATTTTTTATGATTTGTTTCGTTCTTGCCGTCGTGTGTTTAAAAGCAATACGGCGGCTGGATTTTTCGGTGATATTATATTTTTTGTAATAATTGCATTTGCAACATATTTGCTTTTACTGGCGCTTTGCAGTGGTGAACTGCGCGGCTATATGTTTTTTGGCATATTGTTGGGGAGCGTTGCCTGTAACTTTACTTTATCAAGGTTGACTTTAAAATTATTTCCACTTATTATAGGCGGTTTTGTAAAACTTATTTTACTTTTAAAAACCGCTTTTGCTGCCTTAATAAGCAAAATTGTGGGGATAGCATCAAAAGTGTGGACCTTTTTTGCAAAATTCTTTAAAAAAAGTGCGAAATATTTAAAAAACATCTTGAAACGAAAGGTGTGAATAGTGTATACTTAAATAAATTTGTAAAAAGTTCTGAAAGGTGAGTTTGCAATGAAAAACGCCGCTAAACCACACGGTAGTATAATTTGGCGCATTGCGGTTTTTGCCGTATCGATATATATGGTTATTACTCTTTGCGGACTTTGGGGAGAGCTTATCAGCAAAAAGAGTGAATTAAATGCATTAGAAGCACGCAGAAACGAAATCAGCGCCCAAATAAATGAACTGACGGCACTGCTTGGTACATCGGAAGAAGAAATTGTAGAAAAAGCTGCGCGTGAAAGATTGGGATATGTTTACTCGGATGAACAGGTTTATATAGATAATTCGGGTAATTAAATTAAATTTCGTTTTACTTTTCAAGGGGGATATGGGGCTTTTATGGAGCTTGCAGTCGGTCAAATTTTAGAGGGAAAAATTACAGGCATAACTAATTTCGGTGTTTTTGTCGATTTAGGGGAAAATAAATCAGGTATGGTACATATTTCGGAGGTCGCACAAACCTATGTAAGCGAAATTCGCGACCACGTTAAAGAAAATGACCAGGTTAAAGTTAAGGTACTCGCCATTTCGGATGACGGCAAAATAAGTCTTAGCATTAAACGCGCGATGGAAGAGAAAAGACCGGAGCGCAAGGCGAGAGTTGCATCACCTACTCAGCCCAAACCCGATAGCTCTTTTGTTTGGACCAATAAAAAGACCGAACCTGCATCGTTTGAAGAAATGATGAATCGCTTTAAGCAAACAAGCGAAGAAAAATTTTCGGATTTAAAGAGAAAAAATCCTGACGCCAACCGTACAAAACGCGGTAGCTCAGTAAGATAAATTAGCGGCAGACAATTTCTTGTCTGCCTTTTTTAAAGGATGAAAAATTTGAAAGAGATAAATGTAAATTTAATTGAGGAAGCGGTTGCCCGACTTTGTATCGAGGCAAACCGAGAATTGCCCAAAGATATCTTTGATAAACTAACGCTATCCGCCGAAATTGAGGACAGCGAGATTGGCAAGGCAGTTATGGGAGATATATGCCGAAACTGTGCGATTGCTGAAAAAATGAGTTTGCCGATTTGTCAGGATACCGGTATGGCGGTAGTGTTTGTTGAGATTGGTCAAGATGTGCACCTTTCAGGCGGCGACCTTGAGGATGCCATAAATAACGGTGTAAGAAAGGGTTATACCGAGGGTTTGCTTAGAAAATCTATTGTTGGTGACCCTATAAGACGCATTAATACAAACGACAATACTCCGGCGGTAATTCACACAAGAATTGTCAGTGGCGATAAAATTACACTTACGGTAGCACCAAAGGGCTTTGGCAGTGAGAATATGAGTGCCATAAAAATGTTAACCCCCGCCGATGGCTATAACGGAGTGGTGGATTTTGTGCTAAGCACTGTAAAAGATGCAGGCGGAAACCCCTGTCCGCCGATGGTTGTTGGCGTTGGTATAGGTGGTGATTTTGAGAGCTGCGCTTATCTTTCAAAAAAAGCGCTTTGCCGCGATTCCAATATACAAAACAGTGATAAATTTTATGCCGATATGGAAAAAGAATTGCTCGAAAAAATAAATGCGCTTGGTATCGGTCCGCAAGGTTTTGGGGGTAAAACGACTGCACTTGCAGTTAATGTTGAGGTAGCCCCAACTCATATTGCAGGGCTTCCTGTTGCAGTTAATATCGGTTGCTTTGTTACAAGGCACAAAACGGAGGTAATCGGCTAATGCAAAAACTAAATATGGTTGCGCCCTGCCTTTTTGGCGTTGAAGGTATTTTAGCGGATGAATTAAAGCGCTTTGGCATACAGGATGTACGCGCCGAAAATGGACGCGTTTTGTTTTCGGGAGATTATAATACACTCGCATTTGTTAATATCAACACCCGATACGCCGAGCGAGTGCTTATCAATATGGGGCAGTTTACCGCCACTAATTTCACAATGCTTTTTGACGGTGTTAAAAGTTTGCCTTGGGAGGCATTTATCGGCAAGGAAGATGCTTTCCCTGTTAACGGTTGGAGTTTAAATTCCGAGCTTTTCAGTATTCCTGACTGTCAATCTATAATTAAAAAAGCCATTGTTGAACGGCTAAAAACAAAATACAATATTTCTTGGTTTAATGAAACGGGTAGCGAGTACCGTGTGCGCTTTTCAATAATGAAAAACGAAGTTACAATGATGATTGATACATCGGGAGACGGGCTGCATAAAAGAGGTTACCGCAGAAATTCAAACGATGCACCGCTAAAAGAAACCTTGGCGGCAGCAATGTGTGATACGGCGCGTATTTTTCCGGATACCTTTCTTTTGGACCCGTTTTGCGGTTCCGGTACTATACTGATAGAAGCGGCAATGCACGCCACCCATATGGCACCCGGTCTTAATCGCCATTTTGCCGCTGAGAGATTTGGATTTATTCCCGATAGTGTCTGGCGCGAAGAAAGAACAAAGGCGCTTGATGCCATAAAACACGATATAGATTTTATCGCTAACGGTTTTGATGTTGATAAAAATTGTGTTGAATTAACCCTTGCTAATGCTAAAAAAGCAGATGTAGAAAAATATGTCAAGGCAAAGGTCGCCGATATCAAAGATTTTAAAGCAACAAGCGGTAGAAGTCTGACCATAACCAATCCGCCTTATGGCGAAAGATTGCTTGATGTTCGTGCGGCAGAGGAGCTTTACAAAACAATGGGCGAGGTTTTCTTTAGGGGAGATGGACGCAAATACGGCATAATAAGTCCTCATGATGAATTCGAAAAATTCTTTGGTGACAAAGCCGATAAGCGCCGCAAATTTTATAACGGTATGATAAAATGTCAGTTTTTTATGTATCTTAAATAATTTTTTATAGGATGTGGAAAAAATGAGGTATGTTTTTATTGTAAACCCCGTTGCCGGGAAAGGAAAGGGACCGGGCATAGTGGTTCCTAAAATCAATGAATATTTTAAAAACGGCGAGAACTATACTGTTTATGTAACTTCTTATAAAGGAGAAGCGCGTGAGATTGCCGAACTACAAGCCAAAACGGGTGACGATGTTCGTATATTTGCTTGCGGCGGTGAAGGTACATTTTTTGAAACACTTAACGGTGTTGTAGGTTACGATAATGTAGAAATCGGTGTTATTCCTTGCGGTACTGCCAACGACTTTTTAAAGTGTTTTGGTAAAAAAGAACTGTTTTTTGACATCCCCGAAATAAGCGAAGGCGAAGCAGTAGAATTAGACCTTATCAAAGCTGATGATTTGTATTGTATAAATCAGTGTTCGGTGGGAATGGATGCTATTGTTGCCGAGCGTATGCAAAAATTCAAAAAAATACCTTTTGTAAACGGCAAAACGGCATATACATTGGCAATCATTAAACTTTTTCTTGGCAAAATCGGTCTTGATTTGAATATTAAAATTGATGACAAAATAGAAATTAAAAAGAACTGTCTTTTTGCAGTATGCGCTAACGGGCCGGTGTACGGCGGCGGATATACCAGTGCACCCTATGCCACACCGTTTGACGGAAAGCTCGATTTTACTATTGTAGATACCATATCCAAAATTAAAGTGCTCTCTTTTTTAAAATCCTACTCAGAGGGCACACAGGAAAAATACGATTATTGCGCAATGGGTAACTGTCAGTCTATGGAAATATATGCCGACAAACCGTTTCCTGTAAATCTTGACGGCGAAATCACCCCTAAAACGCATGTTAAATTTGAAATTGTAAAAAAAGCAATTAAGTTTATTTTGCCAAAATCATTGGCTAAAGAATATGTAGTGCAATAAAAATTTCCAATAAGTCTTGATTTTTCCAATAAAAATGATTAAAATATAATTAGCACTCAAATGATTAGAGTGCTAACTTTTAACTAATTAACTGGGAGGCAGTTATTATGACTATTAAACCGTTGGCAGATAGGGTGGTAACAAAACTTACCCCTGCCGAAGAAACAACAAAAAGTGGGATTATACTTACATCCGCTTCAAAAGAAAAACCGCAGATTGCCGAGGTCGTAGCAGTAGGACCGGGCGGCGTGGTAGACGGAAATGAAATAGAAATGTATATCAAGGTTGGCGATAAGGTAATCATCAGCAAATATGCAGGTAATGAAGTTAAAATTGACGGAGAAGAATTTATAATTGTCCGTCAGTCAGATATTTTGGCTATTGTAGAGTA
>JAZUSW010000055.1:0-7028 GCA_045606925.1 Acutalibacteraceae bacterium
ATGCACCCGCAACATCGGCAAGACCGCCGGACATAGCAAATGGGTATACTTCACTTGCGGCATATAAAACTTTCATAATTTAAATTTCCTTTCCTTTACCGATAAAAACATATTTTTCATCGGTGCCCATCAGGGTAATACCATCGCTGATTTTAACGCCTTTATCGGCGGTAACATTTTTAAGTGTTGAGTTTTCACCCACATAGGTGCCCTGCATAAGTATACAGCTTTCTATCACTGCGCCTTTTTCAACCTTAACGCCTCTGAAAAGGATACTGTTTTTAACGGTACCTTCTATAACGCAACCGTTACCGATAAGCGAGTTTTCGGTGATGGCAGACAAACCGTAGCGTGTTGGCATATCATCGCGGGTTTTTGTATAGACAGGGCGTTCGGGATTAAACAGTTGTTTGCGCACATCATTATCAAGCAGCATTTTGCTTATGGTGACATAACTGTCGGCACTGTCGATAACCTCGGCGAATGTGTCTACATTATAACAAAGCATCTTCATACTGCCAACTTTTGGAATGAACACATCGCGTGTTAAACTGATTGAGCTTTTACGAGAAGCCGAAATAATCCATTCAATCAGCAGCTCTCGGCGGATTACAAAGATATCAAGTGAAAAATTAACATCGCTGTCACTCTTTTTAGCCGTTTCGATATCGGTAACAAAGCCATCCTTATCGGTTGAGAGAATCATAATATCCTCTTCGTTAAGCGGCAATTTACCCACCTTTGAAGCCACCGTTACATCGGCACCGCTTTTTTTGTGGCGGTGTATCATATCTTCTATATCAATGTTGCTTACAACATCGGCGTCACACATAACAACGTATTCTTCGGTGCTACGCTCCAAAAATGTCATAATACCCGCCAAAGCATCCACGTGTCCGCGGAATATGTTCATCTGATAATTGCTGTAAGGCGGCAAGATAAAAATACCGCCGTTTTTACGGTCAAGGTCCCAATATTTGCCCGAGCCCAAGTGGTCCATAAGAGATTGATAATTCTCACGGGTTATAATACCAACCTTTGAGATACCTGCATTTACAAGGTTGGAAAGCGAAAAGTCTACAAGGCGGTATCTGCCGCCAAAGGGGATGGAAGCCATTGAGCGTTTTTCGGTAAGTTCACTGATTAAATTGTCGTGTACGTTTGCAAAAATAATACCTAATGCACTGCTTGTAATCATATTTGCTCACCATCCTTTACATCTTCTTTTATCATTTTTGCGGCGCTGATTTTTGCGCCTTTGCCGATATTCAGATTATCGCCGATAACCGCGATGCCCCACTCAGCCGCATCTCCCAGTTCTTCGGGACTTGCGCCGATAACGGCATCTTCGCCGATAACCGCATTTTCGGCAACTATTGAATATCTTACAACGGCACCTTTCTTGATAACGGCGCCGGGCAGTATCAGTGAATATTCAACCACCGCACCTTCTTCTACCGTAACATTTTCAAAAAGCACCGAGTAATCAAGGTTACCCGCAACAAAACAACCATCGGTAATAAGCGAGTTTTCAACCTTTGCGGTGTTTGTAATGTACTGCGGCGGCAAACATTGTGTGCGAGAATAGATTTTCCACTTTCTATCCGATAAATTAAGGTCAATCTTTGGATTTAAAAGGTCAAGATTGGCATCCCACAACGATTCAACCGTGCCGACATCCTTCCAATAGTCATCAAAACGGTAAACCATAAGCTTTTCGCCGCCCCCCAGCATTGCGGGGATAACATCCTTACCAAAGTCGTTAGATGAATTGGGATTATTTTCGTCCTTGGTTAAATAGTGGCGCAATTTATCCCATTTAAACACATATATACCCATAGACGCCAAGGTGCTTTTGGGCTTCTTCGGCTTTTCTTCAAACTCATATATTGTGCCGTCATCGTGAGCGTTCATAATACCAAATCGACTGGCTTCTTCAAGCGACACATTAAGTACGGCAATGGTGGCATCCGAATCGGTGATTCGGTGCTGTTCAATCATTTTTGAATAGTCCATTTTATAGATATGGTCGCCTGAAAGAATCAAAACATATTCGGGGTTGTAGCGCTCTATAAAATTCATATTTTGGTAGATGGCGTTTGCAGTGCCCTTATACCAGTCGCCGCCCTTACTCTTTTGATATGGCGGTAAAACGTGAACACCGCGACCGAGTCGGTCCAAATCCCAAGGTTTGCCCGAGCCGATATAGTCGTTAAGTTCAAGCGGTTGATACTGCGTAAGCACACCAACCGTATCTATGCCCGAATTTATGCAGTTAGATAACGGAAAATCGATAATCCTGTATTTTCCGCCGTAGGGCACGGCAGGTTTTGCCTGTCTTTGCGTCAGTACGCCCAAACGGCTGCCCTGACCACCTGCGAGCAACATTGCAACACATTCTACTTTTTTCAAGGTTTCCATCTCCTTATTTTGCACAAATATTTATATTTGCTTTTGTTTTTTATTGCGGGTTGATTTTTTATAAAATGCCACGCTTGAGCCCGAAATGTTCAAAACCAACGAGTTTTTATAGCCGTGCATGGATTTCTTGCTTGTCTTAACCGAGGGAGCATTTTGAGCGGTTTTTCCGCCGAAAATTTCCCAGTCGGTGCTGAAAATACATTTATAACTGCCGCCCAAAGTAATGCCAATGCGGTAGTTTTCGCGATTAACGGGGGTAAAGTTGCAAACGGCAATTATTTCTTCACCGTTTTTTGCTATTCGGCGAAAGGCAATTACCGAGTTTTGCGTATCATCGTGAGAAATCCACTTAAACCCATCCCAAGAGTAATCAACTTCCCATAGCTCAGGGGTTTCCAGATAAAATTTATTAAGGGCTTTTACAAAATTATTGAAGGTTTTATGGTCGGGGTTATCTAATAAGTGCCACTCCAACTCGTTTTTATAGTCCCACTCGTGAAGTGCGCCAAACTCCTGTCCCATAAACATAAGCTTTTTACCGGGATGCGCCATCATATATCCGAAAAATGCTCGAAGTTCGGCAAACTTTGCAGCACCCTCGCCCCACATTTTATTTAACATAGAGCGTTTCAGATGAACAACCTCATCGTGAGAAATAGGCAACACAAAATTTTCCGAAAAAGCATACATAAACGAAAATGTTATGCAGTTGTGATTAAAGCTTCTAAAATAGGGGTCAAGCGAAACATAGCGGAGCATATCGTTCATCCAACCCATATTCCATTTAAAATTAAAGCCGAGTCCGCCATCACTTACAGGGCGGGTAACAAGCGGCCAGGCGGTTGATTCTTCGGCAAACATCAACGCCGTAGGTTCTACATTATGCACCGCATCATTTACGCGGCGAAGCAGTTCTATTGCCTCTAAATTTTCCTTACCGCCAAGGCCGTTAGGTAACCATTCGCCATCAGGCCGACCGTAATCAAGATAAAGCATAGAAGCCACCGCATCAACGCGTATGCCGTCAATATGGTATTCGCGTATCCAATATACAGCGCTTGAAATTAAAAAGTTCATAACCTCAACCTTGCCGTAATCAAAAATGGCGGTGCCCCATTCTTTATGCTCACCCTTGCGGGTGTCGGAATATTCGTAACAGGCGGTACCGTCAAAACGGTAGAGGCCGCATTCATCTTTCGGGAAATGCGCGGGTACCCAGTCGAGTATAACGCCAATGCCGTTTTGGTGCATAATATCTACAAACTGCATAAAAGCGTGCGGAGTGCCAAAACGGGATGTCGGCGCATAGTAGCCGACACACTGATAACCCCAAGAGCCATCAAATGGATGCTCACCGACAGGCATAATTTCTACAAAGTTATAGCCCATCTCGGTAACATATTTTGCAAGGCGATGTGCTGTTTCGGCATAGTTTAAATAATACTCACCGCACTTTTGCCAGGAGCCGAGATGTACTTCGTATATGTTCATCGGTGTGTTATACATATCGCGCTCTTTTTTATTTGCAAGATAGACAGCATCTTGCCAATCATAACCCGAAATATCATAAACCTTCGAACTGTTTGCGGGCGCTGTCTCAAAATGTCGGGCGTACGGGTCGCTTTTCAAAACAGTTTTACCGAATTTGTCGGTAACGGCATATTTATAATTATCAAACTGTTTTATGCCGAAAATTTCACATTCCCAAATACCTTCGGTTACTCGGCACATAGGATTTTTATTTTTATCCCATCCATTAAAATCGCCAACAACACTAACGGCTTCGGCATTAGGTGCCCAAACTCTAAAAACGCAGCAATCATCACACAAAAAAGAACCCAATAAATTATATGCATTAAAGCACAGTTCCTTATGAAATTTTTGCAAAAGTTTTTTCATTAAAATCATTTTCCTTTTTTAAAACAAACGCACATATTTATACACATTATATTGTACCACTCTAACGCAGTTTTTTCAATATAATATTTGTGAAAAATAAAATATGATAACAATATTTAGTATACAAAAATTGTGCAAAATGCACAAATAACGACTCAATACGACAAGTAAAGATAAAAAAGCACCGAATTTTTATTCGGTGCTTTAAATTTTAGTCTTTTTTTAGAACCTTTTTAATTAACTGTAATAACATTTTATAGTTAAAAACAACCGTTACGGCAAGTAATAAAAATTGCAGCGGCAACCAAAACGGAATCTCTAAAATCATAACAACGGTTTGTGTGAGCATAAGAGCCGAGTTTATAAGAACGCGCCAGGAAGAAAGCCGTATATCTTTGTCGTTTCGTTTTATGTCTATCGCCCTTGCGGCATAAACCGCAAAATAACTAACACAGGTGGCAATCGCGGCACCCTGTACGCCAAATATTTTAATAAAAGGTCCGTTGAGCACAAGATTTAACGCGGCGCCCAAAACAGTTGTTAAGAGTGTTGCAATATTTTTCTTTTTTGCTAAATAAATATTGCCCATAAAAACAACAAAACAGGAGAAAACCGTTGCAAAAATCAGTGTTGGGATATACTGCCAGGAGTCGTAATAACTCTCTGCCAAAAGTATTTTGGTAACCAATTTTGCGGTAATTATCAGCACCGAGCCCACAATAAAAATAGCGCCCTGGAAGGAACGGAAAATATCGGAATAAAACTCATTTCTTGATTTACTTTTATTTTCGCTTACCGCCGAGATTTGCCAGGCATCAAGGAATATTGCCGATACCAAGGTAAGAATAGTAGGTATTTTATACGATGCCGCATAAAGTCCGTTAGCGGCGTTGCCTTCCATATATTTTACAAAATAACGGTCGGATACATTTACAACCCACCAAAGCAAAGCCGTTGGCATAAGCGGCAAAGAAAAGCGTATCATTTGCTTTGCAACCGAAAAATCAAGCTTTTTAAACGAGATGTTTTTATACGCCTTGCTGCTGACCGTTAAAAAGATAACCGAGCAAAAATCGGCAATTATTATGGCCAACATATAGCCCACAATGCCCATTTTTAAGGGAATAAGGAAAATTATGGTTAAAGCGCAGGTCATAAAGGTGGAAAAAATGCCATCCGCCGCATAAAGCTTTGTTTTATTATCGCTGCGTACAAAATAACTGCAAACGTGGCGAAGCGCCGAAGCCAATATATGCGCATAGAAAAGCACGATATAGTTTTTCAGGTCATCTACCAACATAATAAGCGGCGCCGCTAAAAGCAGAACACCAAAACCGATGCCTACCGATAAAAGCCCTGTTGTAAAAACATCGTGTTGGCGAAAGTCATCATCCAACCCAAATCTAATCACTGCATTTGTAATGCCAAGCATAGATATGGGCAAAAGTAAACTTGCACTGTTTATTATAATGTCGAGCAAACCAAACTCGGCAGTTTGCATAGCACGGCTGTAAAAGAATACCATTATAAAAGAAAGTATTTTCGAGCCGAATGTTCCTATGGCAAAAATAGCGGTGTTTTTTGCCAAGCTTTTATACTTGTTCAAGTTTTTTACCTCTTAATTTATATTATAGGAAAAGAGTAGAGAAAACGCTTGGGAAGGCATAGAAAAATATGCTCATAATAGCGGCGGCTAT
Organism: Acutalibacteraceae bacterium; assembly: GCA_045606925.1. Taxonomy (GTDB): domain Bacteria; phylum Bacillota; class Clostridia; order Oscillospirales; family Acutalibacteraceae; genus SIG565. The sequence continues at coordinate 6,018 of JAZUSW010000055.1, forward strand.
AAGCACACCGCAGATAATTGCAACTATAGCTTTTTTAAATTTAATTCCAAGCAATGCGGCAAGTAAAGCGCCGGTCCAGGCGCCGGTGCCCGGTAACGGGATACCAACAAACAACATAAGACCCCAAAATTCACCCTTTTCAAGTTTATCGCGTTTGGCAAGGGTTTTCTTTTCGAGCTTTTCAACTATAGGGCTAAAAAGCTTTGTGGTTTTCATACAATTAAAAATGGGCATAATCAACAGTAAAATAAAGGGGATTGGCAAAAGGTTACCGGCCACACAAAGTAAAAGCGCAGGTAAAAAATCAAGCCCCATTAAAGCGGCTACGGGTATTCCGCCGCGAAGCTCAACTATCGGCAGCATAGAAATCAAAAAGGCAATGATTTCTCTCGGTAGCGGCAAATTTTGAAACCAGCTGATTATAGCATCCATACAAAAACTCCTTAAAAATACTTACACTACAAGATTATACCATAAATGTAAATTTAATTCAATATATTTAGGATTTAGGGGTCAGGATTTAGGAATGTGTAGGGGTGATTCACTTTTCGCCCGAAAAAACTATAATAAAACGAAAAACGGACAGTAAATCTGTCCGTTTTGAATTATTTAATTTCTTGCTCCAAATTATCAAAATCAGGCGTGGAGAAAAATTCTCCTAAAGTTATTTCCAAGCCATCGCAAAATTTCTTAATTGTAATTATCGATATATCACGCCTATTTGTATCCATCATACTGTAAGCTGTAGACGGAGTAACACCCGAAATATTTGCTAGTTCATTGATTTTTATATTTCTTTCTTTGCAAATTTGCTGGAATCTTTTAACAACAATATCTTTTAAATTCATTATTTTTACCACAAAAATACTACTTTGCGTTTTTGTATGGTACAAATTCCAACAAATCTTCAATTTTGCAATCTAATGCACTGCAAATTCTTGAAAGGACATCAATGTCAAGTCTTTTAATACTGTTTTTGCAATAGTTATTTATTTGAGTCCTTTGCATTTC
>JAZUSW010000056.1:0-3126 GCA_045606925.1 Acutalibacteraceae bacterium
TGCAAGGTTAATCAGTATGAAACACAAAGTATTGCAGAGTTGTTTAAAAGCAGCGGTTACATCATTGTAGAGAATGATGCTTCCCCTGATGTTTTTATAATAAATTCCTGTACCGTAACTGCCGAGAGTGACCGCAAAACAAGGCAGGTGCTTCGTAGATTCAGAAAAATGTATCCATCGGCGGTCTTGGTGCTTTGTGGATGTATGCCACAGGCATTTCCCAAGGATGCAGAGAGTTTATATGAAGCAGATATCGTTGTCGGCAATACTGAGCCATCAAAAATACCGATGCTTGTAGATGAGTTTTTAAAAAGCGGTGAGCGTATCGTAGAGATGAACGAGCACGGTAAAAATGAAATATTCAATACGCCAAGGATAAAGGAATTTGAGGGACGAACACGTGCATTTATGAAGATAGAGGACGGTTGTGATAGATTTTGCACCTATTGCATTATTCCAAAGGCGCGTGGCTTTATCCGCTCAAAAAGTGTTGAGGATATAAAAAAAGAGGCAGAGAATTTATCGGCCAACGGATATAAAGAAATAGTTTTGGTTGGTATAAATTTATCTTCCTTCGGTAAAGATACGGGAGAAAATCTTGCCGATGCCGTAGCGGCGGTTTGTTCGGTTTCGGGTATCAGCCGCGTAAGACTCGGTTCTCTCGAACCCGATTTAATGGATGACGAACTGTTAAGGCGGCTCTCAAGTGAAGAAAAGTTTTGCCCCCAATTCCATTTATCGCTTCAATCGGGAAGTGATAAAACACTTAAACGCATGAACAGGCGGTATGACAGCGCATTTTATTACGATTTGGTTTGCCGTATAAGAAAGATATTTAAAAATCCGTCCATTACTACCGATATTATGGTGGGCTTTGCGGGGGAAACAGAAGAAGAATTTAATGAGAGCATAGAGTTTGTAAAAAAAGTCGGTTTCGCGTTATCCCACGTCTTTGCTTATTCAAGGCGGCAGGGTACTGTGGCGGCGGGTTTACCTTATCAAATCACCAATGGCGAAAAATCCCTGCGCAGCCGCAAAATGATAGAACTAACCCGAAAAAGTCAAAAGGAATTTTATGTATCACAAATAGGCACCGCGGCAAATGTACTTTTTGAAACGGTGGAAAACGGTGAGTATTTAGGATACACCGAGAATTATACGCCGGTAAAGGTTAAAGATACAAACAACCTTTGCGGGAAAACAAAAAAAGTAAAAATTACTGATGCAAATAATGATTTTTGTGAAGGTGAACTATGCGGATAAAATTTTCAGTCGGCGGTATGTCCTGTGCGGCTTGCAGCGCAAGGATAGAACGCGTTGTTAATAAAATAGACGGTGTTAAGGCCGAGGTTAATTTATTGGCTAATACAATGATTGCTGATTTTGATGAGCAAAGGGTTAGCGCCGAAAATATTATAAATGCAGTAGAAAAAGCGGGATTTACCGCAAGGGTATTTACCGATAATCAAAAAGCACAGGCAAAAGAAAAGGAAAAAGTTTCTTTTACGGTTCGCCTTGCGGTGTCCTTTGCATTTTTAATACCCCTTATGATTTTATCGATGGGGCATATGCTTGGTATAAATTTACCTGCCGTTTTAAAAAATCAAACGGTATCAGCCGTCTTGCAGTTTTGCTTTACGGTACCGATTATATCGGTTAATTTCAGATACTTTACCGTGGGATTTAAAAATTTATTTACGGGTGCGCCCAATATGGACACCCTTATAGCAGTTAGTGCCACAGCATCCGAGCTATATAGCGTGTATAATACCTTTTTGATAATAAGGGGCAATGCTCATCCGCATTTGTATTATGAATCGGCGGCTATGATACTGTCGCTTATAACACTCGGTAAGTTTTTTGAGAGTATTTCAAAATCCCGGGCAACCTCATCTATTGATGCTTTACGGGGGCTTGTTAGTGATACGGTAACCGTTAGAAAAGGCGATTTGTTTACCGAGATTCCTGCCGAAACACTAATGGTTGGTGATACAGTAACTATAAAGGCAGGTCAATATATAGCGGCTGATGGCGTTATTGTAACGGGTAGCGCCGAGGTGGATGAAAGCTCGATAACGGGCGAAAGCATACCCGTTTTTAAACAAAAAGGTGATAAAGTTATTTCAGGCACCGTGCTGAAAACGGGATATGTTGAATTTTTAGCCGAAAAAACGGGAGAAGACACCTGTCTTTCGGAAATTATAAGGTTGGTTGAAGATGCTGCGGCAACAAAACCGCCCATAGCGCGTATAGCCGATAAAATCAGCGGTATATTCGTGCCGATAGTTATGTTGATTTCGGTTTTTACCTTGGTGATATGGTTGATTATCGGCGCATCATTTGATAAAGCCGTTATGTACGCGGTGGCGGTACTGGTTATATCTTGTCCGTGCGCTTTGGGCCTTGCAACACCCGTTGCAGTTATGGTTGGCACAGCCACTGCCGCTAAACACGGTGTTTTATTTAAAAATGCCCCAAGTATTGAAATTTTGCATAAGGTTGATACGGTGGTGCTGGATAAAACGGGTACCGTAACAAGCGGCGAATTATCGGTATCGTTGGTTGAAAGTTTTATAGATAAAGATGAATTTTTGGAAATTGCATACAGTATTGAGTCGGTGTCCGAGCATTTGCTGGCAAGGGCGGTTTGCCTGTATGCAAAGGATAATGGCATAACACCTAAACCGGTCCAAAATGTTAATACCTTGGTTGGACTTGGCATTTCTTGTGAAATAGATGGTAAAACATATTATTCGGGCAACGAAAAATTAGCAAAAAGCGTTGGTATAGACCTAAAAAAACACCAAAATATGTTGGATGATATTGCAAAATCGGGCAAAACACCTATAATATTTTTTGAGGGACAAAGTATAATCGGTATAATTGGTATAAGCGATACCGTAAAGCCCACTTCACATATAGCTGTAAACAGGTTAAAGAATCTCGGCATAGATGTATATATGGTTACGGGAGATAATGAGTTTACCGCCAACAAAACAGCTAAGGCGGTAGGTATAGAAAATGTAATATCATCGGCATTGCCGCAAGAAAAGGAAAGTATTATTCGCAAACTTAAAGACCAAGGTAAAACCGTTGTAATGGTAGGGGACGGCATAAACGATGCTC
>JAZUSW010000057.1:0-3861 GCA_045606925.1 Acutalibacteraceae bacterium
ATGGGCTTTGCCCGAAGCCTTTGTAATACAAAGGCGAAACTGGCGATAAAAGATAAAATCAGAAAGGAACTTATCTATGAAAAACCAATACAAAATCACAAAAGATTTAATGAAAACATGGGCAAAGGAATACCATTTGCACGGTGCGGCGAATGTAATATTATTTATTCTATGGTGCATATTTGGCATTTCCTGTGTAGCGGGATTAATTTTATCCGTCTTGCTACGCAAGGGGTGGGTGTATATCTATATATTTGCGCTGTTTACCTTCGTTGCTTTTTTCAAGTTGTTTCTTGCTCGTTTCTTCGTTTGGTCAAAAAGATATAAGCTGTATTCGACTACATATGGAGTTTCCGAGTGGATACGTACTACAGAATTTTTGGATGATGAAATCATTCTTACAGACCATACATCTGTCAGTAAATTAAAATATAGCAATATTAAGACAATAAAAGAAAAAGGCAATGTTGTTATGATATTTATGAACAATAATATGGCTTTAAGGTTGTATAAAGATGCTTTTGTAGAAGGCTCTTGGGGAGAATGTAAGGAAAAAATTAATGCTATGCTCAAATAAGATGAACCCCGACAGCTTTTAATCTGTCGGGGATAATTATTTGTTTACTGCGGAATATTTTTTCTATCCGTAAAGGCTCATTCTTGTGAGAAGAAAACTTTTCATGATTTCCCCGCTAATTTTGCACGCCCTTCGCACATCTTTTTATTTTTGTTGTATTTTTCAACAATTACATTTTTTCATATAATCCTTGGTCCATTAAATCGCCTATCGCCTTTATAACGGCATCCTTATCTTCCTTGTAGGTAACACCGTACCAACGCTCTTCAGCTACAAGTACGCGCGCTTTTTTCTCACCCGATTTAATAAGCGTATCAACAACAAAAGGTAGGTAAAATTCGCTTTTAAGCTCGGTTCCGCGTATCTTTAAAAATTTTACAAACTCTTCCTTCAAATAATCGAAGATATCGGTTGTAAAGCCCCACATATTCATAGAAACAATAGCGTCAGGGTCTAAGTCAAACCAGTTTTCTTCATCCTCGGTATACCTGCAATCAAGAATCTTGGTGCGCTCAACAACATCACTCAAAAAACCGTCTTCAACAGTACAAACACCGCGTGAAACGTGGCCGTTCTCGGTCAATGTGTTTTTAAGGCGGAAGCCAACCATACAGTAGGCATCATCGTGGTTTTTAAGACACTCGTAAATTTGCTTGAATGCGGTTTTACCGTAATAATCATCGGCGTTTATAACCGCAAAAGGCGTTGTAACAACATCCTTGCAACAAAGAATTGCCTGACCGGTGCCCCACGGCTTTACACGGCCTTCGGGACAGGTAAATCCACTTGGCAAATCATCGGTTTGTTGGAACACATACTCAACCTTGACCTTTTTTTCGATACGGCTGCCTACAATTTCTTTAAAATCCTTTTCGATGCCGCGATTTATTACAAATACAACCTTATCAAAGCCCGCTTCGATAGCATCGTAAACCGAGAAATCCAATATCGCTTCACCGTTTTTGCCCACAGGTGCTATTTGTTTAAGACCGCCGAAACGCGACCCCATACCCGCCGCCATAACAACGAGCGTTGCGCTGAATTTTTCCATCGTTTTCACTCCTTTTGTAATAATTCTTTTGCGTATTCAGTATTATTTAGTTAATACAGTATAAACCGCAAAATGCCTTTTTGTCAAGGGGGTGAAAACCATTTTTATATGCCTTACGAAAGACCTTAAAAAGCGCCAATCACTTAAAGAAAAACTGCATTTTGTGAAGGCGCAAAACATAGATTACAGCGAAATAAACTGGCGCGGCAACACCTTTTATGCAGCCAAAGTAACTGCCTACAATAAGAAATATTTCACAAAATTTATCTCCCGCGCCCGATACCCTGTTATTACTTCCGATGATATACGGGTAAAAAACTTAAAATACACCGTTACCGCCAACACCGTTTTTAAAATTTTTGATAAAGCCGATATAAATATTGCATTATTTGACACCGACTGCCGCATAATACATTTGTTGCCGCGGCTGCTCAGCAAAAGCCGCTCGGTATATGTTTATACAAAATGCACCGATACCTACGAAAGAGAAAATTCCCGCATTTTTTCACTAATAGGAGCGGCTGCTGTTATCTCTGACAGTCCCGTTTTGCCGCGCGGCACAAATGCGGTTATAACTGCCGAAAATATGCAGTTTGGAGATTTACCTGTTTTTGGTGAATACGGCTATTTTGCGGGTAATAACCTGCCCGTTTTTAGCGGTTTTCAAACGCTCGTTTTTCCAAAATACTGCGATACATACTCCTGCCTTGCAGGGCTTTTGGAAATAGGAAAAATTAAAAATATCGCCGATGCTTTTTGTCGCGAATTGCAGTTTAATGATATTAATATAGATATTAAAAATCTTCCTTGACATAAGTGACAGTATACTATATAATATTTGGGTATGTACCCGAGCGAAATATTGGAATAAGGAAAAGGAGACTTATCGATGGAAAAGAAAATCAGACTTACCGATGATGGTCTTAAAAAACTTCAAGATGAGCTTGAAAATCTAAAAACCACAGGCAGAAAAGAGATTGCCGAAAAAATCAAAATAGCACGCGGTTACGGTGACTTGTCCGAAAACAGCGAATATGATGAAGCTAAAAACGAACAGGCAAAAATCGAAGCGAGAATTGTTGAAATTGAGTCAATGCTTAAAAATGTTGAAATAATCAGCGGTGTTAAGGGCTCAACAAAAACAATTATGCTTGGTTCCAAGGTTAAAATACTTGATGTTGAATTTGAAGAAGAAGCAACTTACCGCATAGTAGGTTCTGCCGAAGCGGACCCCAATGAAGGTCTTATCTCGGATGAATCCCCTGTTGGTAGGGCGCTTTTAGGCCACAAGGTTGGCGATACCGTTTTTGCCGAAGCTCCTGCAGGTGAAATCGAGTTTAAAATTCTTGCAATATCTAAATAAGGCAGGATTACCTGCCTTTTATTTTTAAAAGGTTTATAAAAAGGGATGTGAAAAATATGGCTGAAAATAATAACAACAATATGCCCGTGGCTGAGCCCACCGCCGCCGAAATGAGCGAAATCTTAAAGGTGCGCCGCGATAAACTTGCTAATTTGGTGGCAGAGGGTAAAGACCCCTTTAAGATTACCAAATTTGATTTTACAGACTATTCTGCTGACATTAAGGCGGATTTCGAGAAATACGAGGGCAAAACCGTTAAAATTGCCGGCCGTATGATGAGCCGTCGTATTATGGGTAAAGCCAGTTTTGCAGGCGTTCAGGACACAAAGGGCAAAATTCAGCTTTACATTAAGCGCGATGATATAGGTGAAGAAGAATACGCCGCATTTAAAAAATTTGATATAGGCGATATCGTTGGTGTTGAGGGCTTTGTGTTTAAAACACAAACGGGCGAAATTTCGATTCACGCGCACTCAATTATTATGCTTAGTAAATCACTTCTTCCCCTGCCCGAAAAATTCCACGGCCTTCGCGATAACGATTTAAGATACCGTCAGCGTTATGTTGACCTTATTATGAATCCCGATGTTAAGAAAAACTTTATCATCCGTTCTCAGTTTATAAAGTTTATGCGCAAATACCTTGATGATATGGGTTATGTTGAGGTTGAAACACCTGTGCTTAATACGATAGCAGGCGGTGCTACTGCCCGTCCGTTTATCACACACCATAATACATTAAATCTTGATATGTATATGCGTATTGCCACAGAGTTGCCCTTAAAGCGTCTTATCGTTGGCGGTATGGATAGGGTTTATGAGATTGGCCGTATTTTCCGTAACGAAGGTATGGGAGTCGGATCGTAGCCAT
>JAZUSW010000058.1:0-4389 GCA_045606925.1 Acutalibacteraceae bacterium
CCGCAAAAAACTTATGAACGATTTTTCCTTTATGCCGTATGCGCCGATTATCTTTATATCGGCAAAAACGGGCCAGAGAATAGACCGCCTTTATGAGCTTATAAAGTATGTTAACGAGCAAAACACAATGCGTATATCAACCGGAAAACTTAACGATATTTTGGCTGATGCTACGGCTCGTGTGCAGCCTCCGTCAGACAAGGGCAAGCGCCTTAAAATCTATTATATGACACAGGCGTCAACCCGCCCGCCGACATTTGTTTGTTTTTGCAATAAGGCGGAATTGTTCCATTTTTCATACCAAAGATATTTAGAAAATCAAATTCGTTCTACCTTCGGTCTTGAAGGTACACCTGTTAGATTCGTTATTCGTGAACGGGGAGATAAGTAAAATGAAGTTTTTAATAGCAGTTTTAACCGTGATAGCGGCATATTTAATAGGCAGTATTAATTTTGCCGTTATATTCACAAAAGCATTTAATCATACCGATGTCAGAGATTACGGCAGCGGCAATGCGGGTGCTACAAATGTTATGCGAGTTTCGGGCGCCAAGGCAGGAACGCTCACCTTTATTGCCGATGCATTAAAGGGTGCAGTTGCCTGTATTTTGGGTATGCTTGTATTTAAATATGTTTTATACACAAGGGAAACACCGTATTTTAACTATGTTTACGGACAGTTTGCATGTGCATTCGCTTGTATGGTGGGGCACTGTTGGCCTGTGTTTTTCGGCTTTCGCGGCGGCAAGGCGGCGGCTACAAGCGTTGGCATTTTTGCTGTATGTTGCCCACCCGCTATTGTGCTTGGCCTTGTAGGGTTTATCATTTGTATGATAACTGCTAAAATGGTATCTCTCGGTTCGCTTGTGGCTACAACAATAGTTGTTATTGTCACTTGCATTTCGGCATTTTTAGGATTTTTAGGTGAAGTAAATCCGTATACAATAACCTTTATAATGCTTTTGTGCGGTTTTATTGTTTTTTATCGCCATAAGGATAATATCGTACGGTTGCTAAATGGCACAGAAAAGCGTTTTACTATAAAAAAGGATAAGTAATATGGCAAAAATAACAGTGTTAGGTGCTGGCGGTTGGGGTATGGCATTGGCGCTCTTGTGCCGCAATAACAATCATACCGTGAATATATGGTCACCTTTTAAGCAAGAGGTAGATTTACTTAAACAAAAGCGGACAAACGAGCGTCTTTTGAAGGACATATATCTACCACATGAAATCGGCATCACAACCGACTTGTCGGTGTGTGAAAATAGCGATATTACCGTTATTGCGGTGCCGAGTGTGGCTGTAAGAGAAACGGCTAAAAAATTAAGAAAAATAAAAAATACAGGCATTTTGGTAAATGTGGCAAAGGGTTTTGAAGAAACAACATTACTTTGCCTGTCTGATGTTATAAAGGAAGAATTGCCAAACAGTGATTTGGTAATTCTTACGGGACCTTCTCACGCCGAGGAGGTTGCAAGGAGTTTGCCAACATCCATAGTTGCCGCATCTAACAATCCATCGGCGGCAGAAAAGGTGCAAAGTTTAATGTCGGGCAGTAATATGCGTATATACACAAACCCTGATGTTGTCGGTGCCGAAATCGGCGGTGCACTTAAAAATGTTATTGCAATTTGTGTTGGTTTTTGCAACGGTTTAGCTCTTGGCGATAACACACGCGCCGCGCTAATAACCAGAGGTCTTGCCGAAATGACACGCCTTGGTGTTGCTATGGGAGCCCAAGCCGAAACATTTGCGGGACTTACCGGTATCGGCGATTTGGTTGTTACCTGTATGTCGGTTCATAGCCGAAACAACCGCTTTGGCACACTCGTTGGCGGCGGTATGGACGTAGAAACGGCGCTCAAAACGGTAGGCACCGTAGAGGGCTATTATGCCGCTAAAAACGCGCATTTGCTTTGCGAAAAATACGGTGTGGAAATGCCGATTTTACAAGAGTGCTATAAGGTGCTTTATCATAAAAAAGATGTAAGAGAAACGGTTATATATTTAATGAACCGTCCGCAAAAAGCGGAGTAAAATAAAACCCTTGTGTTTATTCTAACACATTTAGCGTTTTTGGCATTGATATTAATATTTCCGGAAATCTGTATTATGGTTGTATTGGTGCTGGTGTCGAAGCGGACTTTGAGGAAGCAAGATTTAAGATTGCGCCTCCTATGCTTGGAATTGGATACGATTTTGGTATTGATTTTGATTGGTAATTAAGGAGAAAAACATGACACGGTTTCAAAAAATTCAATTGATTAGTAGCGTAATTTCTAACATTTCTGCAATATTCGTAGTCCTTGTAACATTTGTGTATTGTTATAAAGCGAAAAAATATTATTTTGAACTATCAATAAAATGTATTTCATATATTCTTGTTTTTAGTTTATTGTGGAATCGGCTCTTAACTTTTGATATTTTTTGGTTACCTTACTTGTGTACCATTCCTGTTGCACTTGTATTTAATTATCTTCTTGTCTTGCTCCAAAATAAATGTATTTCGAAAAAATAAAAGATGGTTGATTTTTTTAAATTTAGAAGAAAAGACAGGGGACGGTTCTATGTCTTGTGTTATAAAGTTTCATTCAAACGGTATTTCCATTAGGCAAATTTCTCGATTATGTGGAGAAAGCAAGGGAATTGTAGAAAAATGGTTGCGTGTGTAGCCGCGGACATAGAACCGTCCCCTGTCTTCCCTATGTCGCGGTTTCAAAACAAACCAATCCATATGGTATTATAGGATTTGGATTTTCAAAAGGTAGTTTTGATATTGGTATTTCAACTAATTCCGGTAAAATTAGCACAGCGGTCGCTGTAGGTTTGACTTGGAAAGAAACATATGTCCAAGCATCTTTGATTTTTTCTTCTAAAAAAGGGAAATGTTTCTTTTCAATAAATTTCAAATTAGGTATAATGCATTGGTTTGCTATTGGCGTAGCGGCTATTTGTTATCTTGTACCTGCCTTGACGCCTGTTGCAGCTTATGCTGTAAAGATGCTTAGTGCCTCTGTACGTGTTGTGAGACCTCTTTTGCCTATAGTTTTACCAGTTTTATTAAAAATATAAATTGTGGGGGATACATGTGTTTGTTTTTAAACGATTTTATGATGAAGATTTAATTCAACATTTTAAATCTAATATAATAAAACATACTTATGAGTTGAAATTTGATTTTCGCCCAAGGAACATCGGTCTTTATTCAAAAATTAATCGTAATCTAATAAATATTAAGAATGTTTCAGAAGAGGAAGACCGTGGGGGACCAGTTTTTATGCATTTTTACGGTATAATTTTCAAAAGAAAATATTTATTAGGAATCGTTTGTCCGCAAATATTGTATACAATATTTACTTTTGGTCTGTGGTTTTTTCAGGATGAATTTCTTTATTTTAAAATAATTGCTCTCATTATATGGCTTTATATTTATCTAAGTAATATTAATAGTATTCGTTATATATATGATAAAATAGTTAGATGGATGAAGTAACGGGGATACAGAGGGACGGTTCTCTTGTCTCCTAATGAGCAACACCGAAAAGGTTCAAACTGAGACAGGGGACAACTGAGACAGGAAACTGAGACAGGGGACGGTTCTGTGTCTTGACACAGACACCAGGAGACCGTTTTCCTGTCTCCTAACCGATAGCATTTTTACATCTTTTATTTTAATTCATCCTTTCTTTTTAAAATATAAAAACATTAAGTTTTCCGACATCTCTTTATGAGGTGTCGGTTTTACTATTATTGACATTAAGGCTTTAAAAGAGTATAATTATACATACGAAAATGGCATTACTATTAAGTTCAAGTATGATAACTACGGCAACATTCTTGCTAAGGGTGTAGTAGACGAAACTGGTGAGATTGCAGAAGCAACCAAGAGTACCTATGTATATGGTGATGATACTTGGAAAGATTTGCTCACTGCATACAACGGTCAGTCTATCGTATATGATAAACAGGGTAATCCTACAAGTTATTTAGGACATACGCTAACTTGGGAAAAGGGCAGACAGTTAAAATCTTTCGACAACATTGCATATACTTATAATGCAAACGGAATTAGAACCTCTAAAACTGTTGACGGTATTAAGCATACCTATACTCTTGATGGAACAAAGATTCTCCGTGAAGAGTGGAACGGCAATACTCTCATTCCTCTCTACGATAATGAGGAAGCTGTTTGTGGTATTCTTTACAATAACGAACCGTATTATTTCCAAAAGAACCTACAGGGTGACATTATTGGTATTGTCGACAAGAGTTCCAAGGTTGTAGCAAATTACTCCTATGATGCGTGGGGTGTATGCACTGTTACACAGGATTCTGTTGGTATTGCAACCATCAACCCCTTCAGGTACCGTGGTTACTACTACGATG
>JAZUSW010000059.1:0-3512 GCA_045606925.1 Acutalibacteraceae bacterium
AAAATTCCGTGGCGCCTTTTTGATAACGAAACAGGCAAAGCTGTCGCCGATGTTATAACCCTTAATCACGAAAAAATCGATGACAGTAAACCCTATGAGATTTTTGACCCTGTGCATACTTGGAAGCGTAAAACTGTTGAAAACTTTACCGCAAAAAAATTACAGGTCAAGGTTTTTGAAAAGGGAGTGCAGGTATACGAGTCACCCAGTGTTGCCGAGATTTCTAAATATCGCGCCACGCAGGTTGAAAATCTATGGGATGAAGTTAAGCGTTTTGAAAAACCCCATACCTACTATGTTGACTTGTCCGAGGACCTTTGGAATCAGCGTAATGAGTTGCTTATAAAACACAGAGCAAATAACCAAAAGGAGAAGTAATATGAAAAAAATTATTTGTATATGTTTAGCATTCCTTTTAATTTTTTCATTGGCGGCTTGTAAGGGTAAGGAGGTTGCCGATGAACCAAACGATGCAAATGTATACGATTTGAACGAGTGTATGAAACAGGGGAAAATTCCCGAGATTAAATATACTCTTGGTACCAATCCCGAAACCATTAAAAAAGATTTTGAAGGTGTAACCGAGCAAAACGGTGAAGAAGTAGAACTTTATATAAACGAAAACCCAAACAGTACAAATATCAGTGTTGCTAATAACTATTATTACTATGTAAACGGTAGTGAAGATAAAGGGATTTCTTCAATTTTGTCGTTTGATACCGCATTTGGTATTGAGGTAAACGGTTTTGATACAAAAGAAGATATTAAAAGCAAATTTACAACCGTTGAGTTTACCGAGCGTCAGCTTACATCTTTACAGGCATATTTTATCCCCGGTGAAGTAGAGAATTGCTCGGCACTTACCTGTAAAACCGAAAATCGCCGCATTGATTTTATCTTTATGGATGAAACACTTATTGCTATAAATCTTGTAGATACTGAAAACTGGACACTTACCTAATATGTTAAAAAGATTTTTAAATTATTATAAACCCCACAAAAAAATATTTGCGCTTGATATGTGCGCTTCGTTTTTGTTATCTTTAATTAGTATTTTTTATCCTATAATTACACGAAAAATGCTGAATGATTTAATACCCAATAGAAATTTCCGTATGATAATTTTTTTGGGTTTGCTTCTTTTGGGACTCTATCTTGTGCGGATGCTGCTGAGTTACTTTATACAGTATCAGGGTCATATGATGGGTGTCAAGATGCAGGCAAAGATGCGTAGCGATATGTTCGACCATCTTCAGACCCTGCCGTATAAATTTTATGATGATAACGAAACGGGTCATATTATGTCGCGTATGACAAATGATTTGTTCGATGTCAGCGAACTTGCGCACCACGGGCCTGAAAATATTATTATTTCATCAATTTCGATAATCCTGTCTTTTATTTATCTTTCAACCATCAATATATGGCTTACGCTTATTGTGTTTTTGGCGGTGCCGTTGCTTGTTTTGGTTGCGGGTAAATTGCGCATCAAAATGCGTAGCGCCTTTAAATTAAGCCGCCAGTCACTTGCTGAAATTAACGCTTCTCTCGAAAGTAGTATTTCGGGTATTCGCGTTACCAAGGCCTTTAACAATGATGAGGTGGAAAAAGCAAAATTTGAAGTTGGCAACGAAAAATTTATGCACGCGCGTGACGATGCATATGATGCGATGGGCAAGTTCCACTCTTTTTCAACCTTTGTTACCGATATTTTTAATGTTATAGTTATGATTGCTGGTGGTTTGTTTTTATATTCGGGGTATATAACACTTGCCGATTATGCCACATTTATCGTATCGGTAAATATATTCTTGTCGCCCGTAACGGTGCTTATTAACTTTATGGAGCAGTACCAGAACGGCGTTACAGGATTTGAACGGTTTTTAGAAATTATGGATACAGAACCCGAAAAGGATATTGACGGCGCCGCAGTTTTGCAAAATGTAGATGGTGAAATCACCTTTAAAAATGTTATATACGGATATGAGAGAGACCGTGATGTTTTAAAGGATGTCAGTTTTAATATTAAAAAAGGCAAAAAGTTTGCACTCGTGGGACCAAGCGGTGGCGGCAAAACAACTATTTGTCACCTGTTGCCGCGTTTTTATAAGAATGAAAACGGCTCTATTTTAATTGACGGTGTGGATATAAATACCGTAACGGTTAAGTCGCTGCGCCAAAATATCGGAATTGTGCAACAGGATATTTATCTTTTTAATGCTTCTATGCGCGATAATATACTTTACGGTAAACCTGATGCTACCGAAGAAGAAGTAATTGAGGCGGCAAAACGCGCAAATATCCACGATTACATTATGAGTTTGCCAAACGGTTATGATACCGAAATTGGCGAACGCGGAGTGCGGCTTTCAGGCGGCCAAAAACAGCGACTCAGTATTGCGCGTGTCTTCCTTAAAAATCCGCCTATACTCATTCTTGACGAGGCAACCAGTGCGCTTGATAATACAACCGAAATTCTTATCCAGAAATCGTTGGATGAACTGTGCTTTGGTCGCACAACGATAGTTGTGGCGCACAGATTATCAACCATTAAAAATGCCGATGAGATTGCAGTCGTAGCTGACGGTAAAATAGTAGAACAGGGTACACACGAGCAACTGCTTAAACAAAATAATATTTACAGTAAATTGTATAAACTGCAATTTAGAGAAGAATAAGGCATATAATAAAATATTGAGTTAAGGAGGGTGTTATATGAGAATATGTGTATACGGGGCGGCTTCTCCCACCATTGACCCCGAGTATATCCGTTTAGTTGAAATAATGGGCGAAAAATTGGCTAATCGCGGACACTCCCTCGTGTTCGGCGGTGGCGGTAACGGACTTATGGGTGCTGCGGCAAGAGGTGTAAAACGCGGTGGCGGTCATATTTTGGGCGTTATTCCAAAGTTCTTTGACGATGAAAAAATCGAAGCGTTGTATAGTGATTGCGATGAACTGATTGAGCCCGATACAATGCGTGAGCGTAAGCAAATAATGGAAGATAATGCCGATGCATTTATAATAGTGCCCGGCGGCATCGGTACATTTGAGGAATTTTTCGAAATTTTAACGCTCAAACAGCTTTGCCGACATAACAAACCCATTGCTATGTATAATATAAACGGCTATTACAACGAAATTGTGGCTTCTATTACCGCCGCTACAAATAAAAATTTCATCAGGGAAAACTGTATGGAACTGTTCTTTTTAACCGATGATTTAGAAGAATTATTTAAATATGTTGAAACCTTACCGCGTACCGATTTAACGGTTAAAGATTTAAAGGATGGTTAAGGGCATTTAATTAGGCGAAAACAACCCAAAATTTTGGGTTGTTTTATTTTTGTAAAATGGTTGAATAAATTTAAATTTTTTAGTATAATCATTATATTAACCCTTGGAGGAAAAAGATGATTACAGCAAATGAAAAAGAAACAAAATTATTACCCGTGTTAGCACTCAGAGGTCTTGTGCTTTTTCCGGGTATGCTTATGCATTTTGAGGTTGGG
>JAZUSW010000060.1:0-2837 GCA_045606925.1 Acutalibacteraceae bacterium
GCCTCCGACTTTATCCATTCAATCGCAAAATCCCATATAAGTACACGGTTTTCAAAGGTGCTGTCGGCGTGCATTATGCGTGGGACTATTTTTTCAAAAATTTCGGGTGCGGTGTATAAAACAACGCCGCCGAAAGCAATCATAATTAAAAGTATACTAAGCAGTTGGTGACGCCGTGCGAGTAAAAGTAAAATAGAAAGTCCCACAAGCACCTCAATCCAGGCAAACATACTCTCGGTAAAAAAGATGGCTACTGCCGCTAAAACGGCGATAGCATAATAATATTTTTTATCGTTCCTTTTAACTACAACTTTATAGGCACATACCAAAATAACCGTTGCCATTAATGAGCCCAAAAAATTGGGGTGAAAATAGAAAGAAAAATAAATATTATTAAAGAAATTTCCGAAACAGCGGTGATTGGCGGCACCCGCGAAAACCAATCTTTCCAATAGAACAACAACGCTTGTAAATATAGAGCAAACACATATAAGGTCCAACGCTTTTTCAAAAAGCTCGGTAGTCATTATAGTGCGCAAATAAAAGCTTAGTATAAATAAAACGAAAAACAACAGTGAGCAAAAAATACCCAATATATTTTTATGATAGATTGCTGTAACCAGAGTAAAAACCGAGAATATGGGTACAAGCCATGACCCCATATGAGAGAAAACGGTTTTTCTTATATCGGTTTTAAAAAGCACATAAAAGCCCAAAATTGCGATGGTTAAAATGGTTAAGTAATAGGGTAAAAATATGCTGATAACCGAAAGAAATATTACATTTTCATCACTTGATAAATCGGTGTGCTTTTTTAAAAATTCAGTCATATAAAATCTCCGATTTCAAAAATTACGGTTTATTAAAAAGATGAATTATAAATGATACAACAAAAGAAGCAGCAATATACAGGTAAGCCATACCTGAATCAATGGGCGATAAGCCGTTAAGATATGAACTGTATATGTAAACGGCTGATGTGGTAACCCAAGCAATATTATGGAAAACGCGTAAGAAGGCAATATCGCGTTTAATCTTTGCGGCGCAGTTGAAAATGGATAAGAAACCTTCACATTTTCCTCTATGTGCGGCGTAGGCCGATATATCATCCTTCATTTTAGAGTTGTTCTGATATAACTGTGCGCCCGAACCACCCATTACATAAACTGATTCATCATAAAGCCCGAAATAATCGCAAACCATTTCACCGGTTATATTTGGGTCACAGGTATCTACGAGTAAAGTAACGCCCGAGCCGCAAAGTTTTTGCAACTCGTAAGCTATGTCGGCTTTGACATTGTACTTAACCATAAGTAACGCACACGGTTTTTCATCACTTGCAACATAAACAGGGAAGTAACCGTTTTGAAGTATTTTCTTATCAACCTCAAAGGACGGGGCTTTAATTCCGTGTGCTTCAAGTAATGTGCGGTTGCCTATAAATATATGGCGATTGCCAACCCAACCGCTAATTCCAAGTCGTTCTTCATATTTAACCGAATCGGCATCGGGAACTTTACCGCCTGACGAAGCGGCTATATCGGCAAATATTGACTCATAAGGACTGCCGATTTGCTTTGTCAAAGCCGCTGCCATAAGTAAAGTCTCATCCATACGGTTTGAATCAAGCGCATGGATATTATTAAGTGTAATTGTGCCGGCAGGGAATATATCCTTTGAACGCACGGTAACTGCGTTGGCAAGTTCTATCTTTTTAGCCGCTGTGCCGCCCGTTATCATAGCGCCCCTTTTATTTAATTTAAGCGCCGCCGTATAAAGTGGCAAAATATCGGTAAACAAAAGCGTGGGAGCAAATGCGAATCCTAAAAACACCGTAAATGCCATAAAAAATCCGTGCAACGATTCGGTATATACGCCGTAAAAGATGCCTAAAACGGTGCAACATACGGTTGCAATCAAGGCAATTAACGAAAAATTACGGTTGGACACTTTATCCACTTCGGTATTTTTGATAAAGTCCAAAATGTTTATACAAGGGGAGTCAATACCTACAAGTACCTCACCTTCAACAGAATTTTTAGCCATAGGAAAGGTTACTTGCCTGTCTCCCAAAAATTCAACTGCAAATTTCTTATTTCTTGAAGCGATAATTCTGAAATTCCTGAGAAAAGTTGATTCGCGCAAACAAACCGCGATACATTTAAAGAAGAAATTGAGCGAAACAAACATCAAAACATTGTAAGGATTTTTCTCGGATATAAGTGCTACTATTGAATAGATAATTGACACTATACCTAAAATACCCGTTGTGCTTTCTACTATGTGTTGCTTTTTAAACAAAGAAGGCACAGCAAAAAGCGCATCATAGTTAACAAGGCAAATAACTGCAAAAACAGCAGTACTTATCATACCGAAAAACGACTGATTAACATATAGTTTGTCGTGTATTGTGGGCAAAATGGGAGAAGCCATAACAAGTAACAAAATAAATGTTAAAAAGGCCCTTATTCTTGCGCCTTTTAGTTTTGAGATAATTTTAGCACCAATGCGCTTTGCATCCTGGAAGCAGGTATAATCATCTTCAACCGAAAAATCTTCATCTTCAAGTGTAAAAGGATTAACAAGCAAGGTTGATTGCTTTGGTGCCTCTTCTTCGAACATTTCATTGGATAGGTCAATAATGCGCGTACCGCTTGTTATATCATCAAAATCCGTGATAGAGTTTACTGAATTAAAGGAAATTGTTTTATCTGTGGCGGTTTCGCTTTTTACTATATCGATGTCCGATATGGTGCGTATCTTAACGGTTGGTTCACTCACATTTTCTAATGCTGTATCGGTAGAAATGCTGTCGCCCTCAAGTCGGAGGCCAAGCG
>JAZUSW010000061.1:0-8266 GCA_045606925.1 Acutalibacteraceae bacterium
AGAGGTAGAGCTTCTTGTTAGTTACGAGCCGCGTTTTACTATGATGGCTGAATGGTGGAAACAGCTTTACGGTGAAAGTGAAGGCAAGGACAACAAAGGTCTTTTCCCCGCATCTGTTGTTTTCTCGACCGACCTTCATTCTATGGGTCAATATGTACAGGACGGTAAACGCATTCTGTTTGAAACGGTTGTTACGATTGATGACTGCGGCAAGGATGTTACTATTGAAAAGGAAGAGACCGATGGCGATGGTCTTAACTTCTTGGCAGGTAAACCGATGTCGTTTGTAAATAAAAAAGCATTTGAGGGTACAGTCCTTGCCCATACCGATGGCGGCGTACCTAACCTTGTAATTTCGCTTGATAAGGCGGATGAAGATAATTTGGGTCGGCTTATTTTCTTCTTTGAAAAAGCTTGTGCGATTTCGGGTTATATGCTTGGTGTAAATCCATTTGACCAGCCCGGTGTTGAAAGTTACAAAAAGAATATGTTTGCGCTTCTCGGAAAACCCGGATATGAAGCTCAAAAAGCTGAACTTGAAGCAAGATTGGGAATTTAATTCAGTAAAACAACCGCCTTGGCGGTTTAAAATATAAAGGAGTTGGCAGATATGATTAAACTTATTATTGGTAAAAAAGGTTCGGGTAAAACCAAAAAACTTATTGATTTGGTTAACAGCTCAGCAGCAACCAGCAAAGGTAATGTTGTTTGCATAGAGAAGGGCGATACCCTTACTTTCAGTATCAGCCATAAAGCAAGACTTATTGATATTGAAGCTTACGGTGCAAAGGGCTATGGTGAGTATTACGGTGTGCTTTGCGGAATATGCGCAGGCAACCACGATGTTACCGATATTTTCGGTGATGCAACACTTAGAATCGGCACTCGTGATTATGAAGAATTAGCAGATTTCCTTGATAGAGTATCGGCTTTATCGGAAGATGCGCATGTTAATTTCTGCTTCACTGTTTCTTGTGATAAGGCAGAGCTTCCCGCAAGACTTTTTGAAGTTGCAGAAGAAATCTAAAATCAAAAAGGAACTATCCGTTTGGATAGTTCCTTTTTTTTAGGATTTAGGAATTAGGGGAATATTATTTTATGCGTTTGTTTAAGGCGTTTGCCAACGGCAAGAAAAGGAACGATAAAAGTCCCCACAGCACAGTATATAACGGACAAATTTGCCCCAAAATATTGAGTGGTTGGCGGCTATAATCCCAAATTTTCATATTAAGCAAAACATTAAAAAGCAGGCCAAAAATAAATTCAACAACGGTTATTACGGTGGCGCAAAAGCAACATCTGAATAATAAACTCCGCTTTTTGAACTTCTCATCCGCAAAAGAAAAACAAGAAAAGCAGATGCCGCCCGCCAATAGCATCGACCAATGTGTTCGCCCACGCCATAAAAGTTCAATGATTCCGTAACCGATACTGCCTATTGTAAAAAATACGGCTGTTTTGCGCAATTTTCTCATACCTATCACCTGTTTTGTACTACAAACAGTATTGACGGATGAAAATGTACATATACAAAAAAGAGAGGAAAATCCTCTCTTTTTTGTATATGTATTTGATTTTAATTAAAGGTAAAGGGTTTCGCCGGGTTCGATTACATAATCCTTTGAGTCGGCAACAAACCAAATTTTTGTGGCGGTGGGATTGTGTATTATATTGTTATCACTGCTAATGTGCAACTCATTATACGCGTGTAAGTAATCGTAAATTTCAATATTAGTAGCGTACCAAACATCCGGATTACCTGATATTTTTTCACAAATTTTTTCGATATGGTCCCAGTTATTTTTGCGTTCAAATTCATAAGAGTGACCCCAAATATAGAAAACAACGGGAGCGCGTTTAGGCAAATAGATATCTGCTGATAAATCCATTTCGAAAAATTCATCAATCCAATTAAATATGCTTCCGTGTCCGTGGTGGCAAGTCGGTCCCCAATCGTGCCAATCTGACGGTAGGGCAAAGAGATTTGGATTTTCGGCCAAACTTCTTGAATAAACAATACCCAGGTCAGAAAGATAGCCCTTTACTTTTTGGTAGGTTGTGCCGTTGGCAAAACGGGCTATACCCGTATCGGGATAAGCCATACCGCGAATAATCGTTTTATATTGTTTTTCAAGCTCTAAACGGCAAAGTAAAACGTCTTTGATACCATCGGCGGTGCTTATAACACCGTTTGCGCGGTGGTTATAGCCGTGCACGGCAACCTCGTGACCCTTGCTTAAAATATGTTCGCGCACTTCATCCGGAGTAATGCCACTGGTGCTGTTTTTAGCAACATTCATATTAAATGTGGCTTTTAGTCCGTATTTTGTAAACAAATCAGAAAGTCTTACATCCTCAGGGCAACCGTCATCGTAACTAAATGTTACGGCCTTTGCAACACCGCCCGGATAACGAGGAAACATATATCTCATAATCAAAACTCCTTGCAAAAAAAATAAAAGATAGCCAACATCCACCAAAAGTATAGCACAAAGAAAATACAAAGTAAATAGCCGTTTATCGATTTTATTTACATTTTATTTACATATATAGTATAACCCCGCTAAAATTTTTAGCGGGGTTATAACTATTTTGTTGTGATAAAACCGTAACTTTCAAGAATTTGACAATATTTTGCAAGACGCTCATAAAGCGGATGCGCCGCTTCGCCAAAACGGGCATCAACCTCTTTGCCGATTTCGGTTAAATCCTTTTTACCGTCCAATAACTGCCATATAAAAGAGCCGTTACTGTCAAGGTGGACAAAACTAACCTTGGGTTTGCCGAAAAGTTTTTGGGCAACGCGGTTAAAAAAGCCCTTATTTTCTATATGAAGCGTTACTTTGTCATCGGCAACGGTCCATTTGATATTTTCGTTGCGAATCGGTTTACGGTCAAGATAATTCTCTTCTATTTTCTTTTTCATATATTTTTATCACGCTTTTTAAATACTGTAAATTTAAGAAGAGTAAGAATAATAACAGCAAAGAGAACAAGGCCGCCGATATCCGAAGCTGTCTTGGGAACGAAACGGGAAAGGTCGATAATATTGCTAACACCAAATACTGCGAGAATTGCTAAAACGATGCCTACAAGGCCTTCGCCTGCTATCATACCAGAGCAGAAAAGAATACCGTCATTAACGATTTTTTCTTTTTCTTCTTTTTCTTTTTTCATCTTATCAAATGCCAAACGGATAAGTCCGCCAATCATAATGCAAGCATTAAGCTGTACGGGCAAATAAACACCGATAGCAAAGGGGAGAACAGGGATACCTATAAGTTCAACAACAATGGCGATAAATACGCCCGTGAATACAAGCGCCCAGGGAAGATTTCCACCCATAACACCTTCAATAATAAGCTTCATAAGTGTTGCCTGCGGAGCGGCAAGTTCATTTCTGCCAAAGCCCCACGCGCTATCAAGCAGATAGAGTGTGCCGCCGATTGCCAAAGCCGCAGCTACAACGCCGACAATCTCTGCATACTGTTGTTTCTTAGGTGTTGCGCCAAGCAAGTAACCTGTTTTAAGGTCTTGCGAAGTGTCACCCGCGATTGCTGAAACTATACATATTATAGAGCCGATTGCAATGGCACTCTTCATACCGGGGTAACCTGAATAACCGGTAAATTTAAGAATAAGCGTTGCAATGAGGAGTGTTGCAATAGCCATACCTGAAACGGGGTTATTACTGCTGCCTACAAGACCAACCATACGCGAAGATACGGCGGCAAAGAAGAAACCGAAAACAACAATAATAACAGCGCCGATGGGATTAACGGGAATTGCAGGTACAAGCCAGATAAGTAATGTTAAAATCAAAATCGAAACAATAACAACTTTCATACTCATATCTTTTTCGGTACGAAGGTTGTTGGCGCCGCCTGCACCAGACATACTTTTCATAGCGCCTGTAAAGGTTCTAATGATAAGCGGTAAAGATTTGATTAAAGATATAATACCGCCCGCCGCCAAGGCACCTGCACCTATATAGCGGATGTACGAGCTCCAAATGGCGCTCGCGCCGCCTTCGGCAAAAATTTGACTGATAGGTGTAGTACCGGGGTAGAGAATAATATCGGCGCCAAAAAGCACGATAAGGGGTATAAGCACCAACCAGCTCAGTACGCCGCCTGCAAACATATAAGAAGAAATTCTTGCACCGCAAATGTAACCAACGCTCATAACGGCGGGGTAAATTTGTGTGCCGATTTCACCCGCATAGCCCTTTACACGACCTGAAATTTCACCAGATACAACTTTAAGTCCGTCAATAATAAACTTAAAGAGAGCCGCAAAGCCCATACCTGCAAAAACGGTAGATGCATTTGCGCCGCCTTTTTCACCGGCAAGTAACACCTCGGCACAAGCGGTGCCTTCGGGATAAGGGAGAACACCGTGCTCTTTAACAATTAACGCATTGCGAAGCGGCACCATAAAGAACACGCCAAGCAAACCGCCAATCAGTGAAATGAGTGTAATTTCAAGAATGCCCGGCTTGTCCATATTACCTTCACTTGCCCAAAGGAAAAGGGCGGGAAGCGTAAATATAGCGCCGGCGGCGAGTGACTCGCCCGCGCTGCCTATAGTTTGAACGAGGTTACTTTCAAGAATTGAATTTCTGCGCATTATTATACGGATTACGCCCATCGCAATAACTGCGGCAGGAATAGATGCCGAAACAGTCATACCAACGCGAAGACCCAAATACGCATTTGCCGCACCGAAAATTACCGACAAAAGAATACCCATAACAATAGATGTTACGGTTATTTCGGGAGTAATTTTTTCAGCAGGCACATAAGGTTTAAATTCGCCTTTATTTTCCATAAGAAATCTCCTTTTAAAAAAATACGAGTAATTATAACATAAATATATAAAAAAAGCAAATTATTTGCAGCTTTTAAGCATTTCTAACAAAAGGTCAAAGGTCCTTTTTGCAGATGAAACCTGTAATCTTTCCAAGACAGTGTGCACATCAAATAAATTCGGACCCATAGATATACAGTCAAGCCCCTTTATTTTATCGGCAAACACCGCACATTCAAGACCGGCGTGTATGGCTTCAATTTTTGGCTCATTTCCAAAAATACGGCTATATGTTTCACAATAAATCTTTTGAAGTGCAGAGCTTCGGTTAAATTCCCACGGGGGATAGTAACCGACAGTTTTATAGGAACAGCACATACGCGAGCAAAGGGCAATTAGTTTATCCTTTAATTCCTGTATGCCTGTTTTTTTGTTACTGCGCAAAGAAATAAGTGCCGATACAAAACCGTTTTCGGTTTTTAAAACGCCGAGATTAAGGGAGGTTTCAACAAGCCCGTTTATCTCACCACTCATTTGCACAACGCCGTTTGGGAAAGCGGTCAGTAAAAACAAAACATCGTTTTGTGTGTTTTGTAAAAAAGCATTATGCATTGCGGTGTCGCGCACGGTTATATCAAAAAAGAAATTCGGCTCGGCATCAAGCAGTGCTTGACTTTTGCTGCTTAAAAATTCCTTCGCCGCCGAAACAAACGCATCGGGATTATCAGCACAAACCCATATCACACAGCGGTTTGCAATAGCATTGCCCTTGTTGCCGCCATCGATGCTTATAAGTGAAAAATCGGTTTTGGCGGATATAAATTTTAAAAGGTGACCTGCTAAAATATCGGCGTTCGTTCTGTTTTTGTGTATTTCAACACCCGAGTGCCCACCTTTTAAGCCACCAAGGATTATTTCGATTTTTGTCGCGGTGACAGGTACGGTCTTAAAAGGAATTTGAATATGAAAATCCATACCGCCCGCGCAGGAAACTGTCAGGGTATCATCTTCTTCTGAATCAAGGTTTATCATTCTCTTGGATTTTAAAACGCTAAAATCAAGCGCTGCGGCACCAACCATTCCTATTTCTTCATCGGTTGTAAACACCGCTTCAATAGGCGGATGTTCTATTTGGTCACTTTCAAGTATGGTCAAAATATAACTTACGGCAATGCCGTTATCGGCACCGAGAGTTGTATCTTTTGCACTTATAAAATCACCGTCATAAAAAAGCTTCAGAGAATCTTTTTCAAAATCGAAGGGGCTATCATCGGTTTTTTGGCAAACCATATCAAGATGTCCCTGCAAAATAATAGGGTCACTGCCAACAAAATCGGCAGTGGCACCTTTATAAATAATTACATTATTAGCGTTATCACGGTTATATTGAAGATTGTTTTTTTTGGCAAATTGAACACAGTAATCGGCAATTTTAATCATATCACCCGAGCCGTGCGGAATGGAGCAAAGCTCTTCAAATATCTCAAAAACACGACTGTGCAGTGTGCTGTTATCCATTTATAAAATCCTTTCAATTAAAGCAAAGTATCTATTATGAGCATTACACAAAAGCCAAACAGCAAAGCGTAGGTGGCGTTTCTTTCTTCACCGTGGGCATGTGTTTCAAGGAACATTTCATCGCTTACGATATAAAGCATGGTACCGCCTGCAAATGCGAGTGCAAAGGGAAGAATCGCGAGTGAAACGGTAACCGCAAAGTATCCGATAAGGGTACCGATTACTTCGACCAAGCCTGTAGCGGCGGCAATAAAAAACGTTTTTTTAGGTGACACGCCAGATGCCAATAACGGAGAAATAATAACCATACCTTCAGGTATGTTTTGAAGCGCTATACCACCGGCGATTGTAAGTGCGTGGGTTATATTATCAGAACCGAAGCCGACACCTGCGGCAATGCCTTCGGGCAGGTTATGTATTGCAATAGCAATTACAAAAAGCAGCGTTTTGGTAAGATTGGTATCGGCGTGTTTTTCGGTATCAACGCCTATTAAGTTGTGCAGGTGCGGTACAACCTTATCAATAATATTAAGAAAAAATGCACCCGCAAAAATTCCGCCAACCGTAATTAAAAGACCGTATTTCCCGCCCATTTCAACCGAAGGCAAAATCAGTCCCAAAACCGCCGCCGCCAACATAACACCTGCGGCAAACGATAAAATTATATCGGAAAATTTGTGCGACAATCCCTTAAAAGAAAAGCCGACAAAAGCACCTATAACGGTGGCACCGCCAACGCCGAGTGCGGTAAGTAAAACTAATTCCATAAACCAATGTACCCCAATTTAAAAATTATTTTTTGCAAGATAGTCTTCGGCAAAATGTGCCGCAACGGCACCGTCTGCCGCGGCGGTGACAACCTGTCGGAGCGCCTTTGTGCGAACATCTCCCACGGCAAAAACACCGCTAACGGCAGTTTTGGTGGTTTCGTCCGCTATTACGTATCCGCTTTCATCAAGCGGTATTTTCCCATTTAAAAATTCAGTTGCCGGGCGTCTGCCTATGCTTACAAAAATTCCGTCACAATCAATTTTTTGAGTGTTGCCTTTGTTTGTAATAATTTTAGCGCCCGTAATTCTGTCGTCAAACAAAAACTCTTTAATTTGGCTGTTCCACAAAAACTCAACATTTTCGCATTTTTTAAGTGGCTCGTGATACACCTTTGTAGCGCGTAAGGTATCGCGCCTGTGCACAAGGTACACCTTTTTAGCAATTCGTGACAGATAAAGCGCATCGCTAACTGCCGAATTACCGCCTCCTACAACCATAACGGTCTTGTCCTTATAAAATCTTCCGTCACAGTGGGCGCAGTAATGCACACCGCGGCCGATAAATTTTTGCTCGTTTTCTACACCTAATTCACGCGGATTGGCGCCTGTTGCGATAACTACGGTTTTTGCTGAAATTTCACCCGATGAAGTATTTATTCTCTTTACATCACCCGATAAATCAATTGATAAGACTTCCGCATATTCGGTAGTAGCCCCAAAACGCTCGGCACCTTGCTGCATATTTAAGCCAAGCGTTAAACCATCCACACCATCGTTAAAGCCGGGGTAGTTATCTATAATATCGGTAAGCGCCATTTGGCCGCCCGCCGACATACGCTCAATTACCACAGTGTCAAGTCCCGCCCGTGCGGCATAAAGCGCCGCAGTATAACCTGCGGGACCGCCGCCTATAACAGCCATATCATATATGCGTTCCATTTTTAGTCCTCTAATAATGCTAAAATTTTAGGTAACGGCATAGCGCCCATACCTTGATTGATAACTTTGCCGTTTTCCAAAACCACAAGCGTGGGTATGCTTGAAACCGAAAACGCTGATGCCAGTTCGGGTTGCTCATCAACATTTATTTTGCCTACAAAATATTCGGGATAGTCTTCGGCAATTTTATCTACCAAGGGGGATACCATACGGCAAGGGCCGCACCAATC
>JAZUSW010000062.1:0-12353 GCA_045606925.1 Acutalibacteraceae bacterium
TGTATTTTTCAATGAACACCGCTACCGATGCCGTAACATACCTGCAATTAGCCAATGAGCTGATACACGAAATTAATCCCAATGCCCTATCGGTTGCCGAGGATATGTCGGGTATGCCCGGTATGTGTTTACCCATCTCTATTGGCGGCATCGGTTTTGACTTCCGCTTATCGATGGGTGTGCCTGATTTATGGATAAAATTTTTAAAGGAATACACCGATGAAAACTGGGATATAGGCAAACTTTGGTATGAACTTACAAGCCGCCGACCAAAAGAAAAGAATATCGGTTACTGCGAGTCGCACGACCAGGCGCGTGTTGGCGATAAAACCATAATGTTTCGGCTTTGTGACGCCGAAATGTACGGCGGTATGCAAAAATTCGGCAACAATATGGTGGTTGACCGCGGCATTGCGCTGCATAAAATGATTCGCCTTGTAACAGCCGCTTTGGCGGGAGAAGGATATCTGAACTTTATGGGCAACGAATTCGGACACCCCGAATGGATAGACTTTCCGCGTGAAGGTAACGGTTGGAGTTATCATTACTGCCGCCGCCAATGGAGTTTGGTAGATAATCCGAATTTACGATACCGCGAACTTAACGATTTTGATAAAGCTATGATACAGTTGCTGAAAAAAGATAATTTATTAGGTGAGCGCGCCATAAATAAATGGTTACACCAGGATGATAAAATTCTGGTTTTTTCAAAAGGTGACTATATCTTTTGCTTTAATTTCCACCCCGAAAAATCATTTGACGGTTATTTTGTACCTGTTGATATCGCAGGCACTTATAAACCCGTTTTATCTACCGATGAAGGAAAATTTGGAGGGTATGACCGAATTAGTACTAATATTAAATATAAAACCCAAAAACGCGATGATGGCGAGTTAATCGGCTTTAAATGCTATCTTCCCAACCGCGCCGCAGTAGTTTTTAAAAGAATAAAATAAACAAAACAACCGTAAGGAAATGGGTGTTGTCCTTAGCGGAGAATTTGAATAAGGGTATGGGCATAGCCCGACAGCATTTGTAATACAAATGCGAAACTTGCAATAAATGCAGGGGATGCCCTGTAGTCTCCCTCCGAGAGGGAGGGGGACCACGAAGTGGTGGAAGGAGCCTGCGTGACTTTGAATTCAACTTAACTTCATTGTCACGCGCTCTCCCTCAGTCGCCTTCGGCGCCAGCTCCCTCCCGGAGGGAGCCTTCCTTCTCCCATTCTTCTACCTACATAAATAAAGTTCCCACAAACCGTAAACTTCGGTCTGTGGGAACTTTTTGTTGCTACATTTTCTCCGTTAAGGATAACACGCCAATCCTTACGGTTGTTTTAATTTTCTTTTAGCGCATTATAAATTTTTTCGGCTAACGGATAACTTATGCCTTTAACCTTGCTAATTTCTTTCGGTGTGGCATTCCTTAGCGCCTTCATAGTTTTAAAATGTTTAAGTAAAGCGGCGGCTCGGGTAAGACCGACACCTTGTATTTTTGTAAGTTCGCTATTAAACATTGCTTTGGTTCGGCGCGTCTTATGGTATCCTATTGCAAAACGGTGAACTTCGTTTTGAATATTGGTAACAAGGGTATATGCGCTACGGTTTTGCTTTATTGTTATTTTACCGGCATCAGATACTATGGCATTTGTTTGATGTTTTGAGTCCTTAACCATACCGTAAACGGCCACATCAATCCCCATTTCCTTTAATTTAGCGGTAACAACCGATAGTTGCCCCGCACCGCCGTCAAGAAGAATCAAATCAGGCATAACCGAAAACGCTTGGTCGGTTTCCTTTTCATACTCTGAAAATCTACGCTCTATCACCTCAGCCATTGAGCGATAATCATCCTGACCTATAAACGATTTAATTTTAAACTTGCGATAATTTTGTTTAAACGGGCGTCCGTCTTTAAACACTATCATACCCGCAACGTTCTCTTCACCCGCCGTGTTGGAAATATCATACGACTCAATATATCTTGGGGGATTTGCCATACCTAAAAGCCCTGCCAACTCATTTAACGCAGATGTTTCTTTTAAAGAACGCTCAACTTTTTTTGATAGCTGCTCGGCGGCGTTTGATAGGCACATATTTACAAGATGGCGCCTGTCCCCTCTTTGCGGAACGGTAATTGTCACCTTTTTGCCCGATAGCGCAAGCCATCCCTCAATAAGCGGATAGTCACTGCTTTGACAATCGGTTAAAATTTCACGCGGAACATCCTCATTATCGGCATAATAACGGGGTAAGAACTCATTGTAAAAACTTTGCCTGTCCGAAATTTCGGAAAAATAGAAGTATTCCTTATCGGCTAAATGGCCGCCCTTAAACTTAAATACCTGAACACAAGCATTATCGCCTACAAGCGCCGTGGCAAAAACATCTATGCGGAATTTAAGATTACTTATCACCTTTTGTTTTTCTGCTATACGCTTTATAGCGTTTATGCGGTCTCTGAGTTTGGCGGCATATTCGAAATTAAGTTGCTCGGCGGCAAGTTCCATTTGTTTGCTTAGTGCGTTTATTTCATCAGCTGCGGCGGAAGAATTTTTGATAAACCGCACCGCCGAATCAACAGCTTCATTATATTCGGCAAGTGTAATATCGGCTTTACAAGGTGCCATACAAAGTCCTATATGATAATTTAAACAGGGTTTTGTTTTCTTATCAAAATTACGGGTGCAATTAGGTAATTTATAAATCTTTTGGGCTTGAGAAACGGTTTGCTTTACTACTGATGCCGAGTTGTAGGGACCTATAAATACACCCTTACCTTTATTATTTTTCACCGCCTCAATTCTACGCCACTTGTCGTTTGATACCCGCACATAATGATAGCCCTTATCATCTTTCAGCAATATATTATATTTTGGCGTATGGCGTTTTATAAGAGAGTTTTCAAGAGTTAACGCCTCAAATTCATTGTCGCAAATTATATACTCAAAATCGGCAACATTATCAACCATTTTTTTGACCTTTAAGGTATGCGCCGTCCCCGCGCCAAAATACTGTGTGACACGGTTTTTAAGCTTTACCGCCTTGCCGATATAAATAATTTCGCCCGATGCGTTTTTCATAATATACACACCGGGTAATAGCGGTAAACTATTTGCTTTTTCCTTTAACTGTCTTTTGTCGGGCATTTTTCCTTCTCCAAAATTATGGTTTGCAATTACTGCACGGTTCATAGCCGTTTTTTATTAATTCAGCACGGTTGAATGATGAAATTTTATTGGTATCCTTTATGGTTTTGGCATATTGACAATCGGCATAATGGAATTTTTTAGAATTACTATTTGCAATATACTCAATATCGGTGACTGCCCACCCATCAACCCTATATCCGTTAAGAGTCTGGCGCATTTCATCATCCGGCATAACTACTATGGGTTTACTTTGCGGTTGATTTTCCTTTTCTTGTTTGACAGTACCGCAACCACAAAACAATACTGCACAAAGTAATATTAAAACCAAAATTTTCTTCATTTTCATACCTTTAAAAATATATTGATGGGTCTACATACTTTTCGTCAATAATTACCGAGAAATGCAAATGCGGTCCCGTTGAACGACCGGTTGACCCCACCTTTGCAATCAAATCTCCCGCCTTTACATAGTCCCCTACCGACACAAGAAGCTCTGAACAATGCCCGTAAAGCGTCCTGAAGCCATCATAATGTTCAATAATAACACACTTACCGTAGCCATTACCCGTATCGGATGCCTTAATTACCTTGCCGGAGGAAGCCGCCCAAATATCAGTACCCATAGCAGCCGAAATATCAAGGCCGTTATGATGTGCCGGCTCACCTGTAAAGGGGTCTTTCCGCATACCAAAACCCGATGTTAGATAGCCCTCTACGGGTAATAACACCTTGTTTGAATCGGAAAAATCGTTAAATGCGCTGCCTATTTGTACCTTTCGCGTAACAGGATTTTTGGTTATTTCTTCCTTCAAGATGTTATTTGATATAAGTTGCCCATTTTCAACAACAACCTTGGTAGTTACAGCTTTGATGCCTTCTTTTCCGTTCTGAATTACCTTTTTTGAACCGGAATACAAGTAGGTATTGCGCTCATACTGGGTCATATACGGTACGCTTTCATCAATCGTTTGTACACAGGTTATACGGTATGGCAAATTTTGTTCAAGCTTTTCATATAAAGTAATATAAATTTCACTGTACGTGATTTTCTCGACAGGTACGCACTCTTTTTTTGTTTCAAAGCTTACCAACCACTCAACAGTGCAATCGGAATTTTTATCTATAATATCAGTGCTTAACTGTATGCGGTCAACTTTATAATCATTTATAGCATTTTCAACCGTTTTTTGACTTGCCGAAAAAATCAAATTTTGTCCGTTTGCATATACCCCATATGCATAATCTATCGACTGTGCGGTAATAATCAATGCATCGGTTATCTCACTTGATTTAAAACAAGACAAAAACAGATTGTTGGTTTGTATTTCGGTGACCGTAAAATTATCAAGGTCATCCAACACATTTTTATTATCCTTAAACTGTTGTTGTAATGAAAGGATAGCATTATAAACCGTTTCCTGATTGCGTACATATCCTATATTTTGCCCGTTATAAGAGATTTGATAATAGTTAATGGTCAGATTAAGCAAAAAAACAACAATAAGCACACACGCTATGCATACGCAACCCCATATTATCATAACCCTGCTGCGCATAGCTTTAAAATACGGTCTGGACACGATTAAAAAGTACTTAAATGCAGTTTTAAAGTTTTTGAAGGCGTGGGAAAAATTACTGCCGAAATTTACAAAAAAGTCGGCAACAACAAAAAATGCAAAAGCAATATTTTTAAAAACTGTTGTAAAAAACTCACCTGAAAGCACCTTTTAACTCTCCTTTCGTATAATATTTTATTATACATTTTTTTATTCATATTGTCAATTTACAACAAAAGGAAAACGCACATAAAAATGTGCGTTTTTCAACTATTTTAATTTATCAAGTCCGACCTCTGCCAAAAGCTTTGAGATTTGATGTATTGTTTCGTCCGATAATTCGGAATTTATTCTTAATTCCTTAACCGTTGTTTTTATCCTTCTGTCCTTTACGGCATCCATCCAGCGAATTATCTGATATATCGGGGTCAGATATCTTTTATCTTTTAATGATGGATATTTATTTACAAGTGTTCCGTAAGGCATAAAAATACGATTCAAAACATTTTTTACCTTACCGCCCGTTTTAATTTGCTGAATGGCAATTCGCTGATTATTTTCCCCGTATGTACCGCCCGTCAAAACATACTTTTCCATATTCGTAATTGTTTGGGTGTATTTTTCTTCACCAAACCAAGCATTTATAAGCTTAAAAACACTGTCACAAAATCCTTCGATATTTGCCGCCTTGCACAACTGATAAAGCTTATCCTTATCATATTGCATTTTTTCAGACAGTAACCAAATGTCAATAAACGAGCGTACACCGCAACCGCCGCCTAAAAAGTGATACGACATATGCGCCAATAAATGAAACAATAAAAATTCACTGTTTTGTTTGAATTTATGGGTAAAACCTTCGCAAATTTCGGTATTATCCCAAACCTTATCAAGCACCTTATCAAGCGAAGCAAATGTTTCTCTTATATTAAAATGCAGTTCTAAATGCACTAAGTCTTTATAATAGAGCGAATAGTCATTATAAACTGTTTTCTCTTTTAAAACCCATTCATTTGCTCCCAACAGTTGAATCGCCTTATCAATTTGCTCTTTTTTTACAAGGATATCTATGTCACAGCTTGTACGCATCCAGGGCTCCGGATAATATTCTGCTATCACCGCACCTTTAAGCGGCACAAAATCTATACCGTTTTTCTCAAATATCTCGTAAATATGTTTTAAGCAATATTGTTTTTGCTCGTATCTGTAAACAGCACCGGCTAAAATTATTTTACTTTGTTGCAATAACCCTTTATCAAGATTTAAATCACAATTTTTAACAGCCAAAGCAATAAAATGAGCCAAATCGTGTTTTTGCGCTAAAGAATACAGTTGTTTTACCGTAATATCATCAAGTTTGGAAACAGTCTCATCCGATAATTTTGTACCGTTTATAACAAATTTTATTATTTGCAGAAACAAGTTTACAACTTTTTGTTCCATAATTTCTCCAATTTTAAAATTTACGCCATACCATTTTGTTTACAACACCTGTGTATGACTGAATAATCTTAACCACCTTGGTTGATACATTTTCTTCCACATAATCGGGTACGGGTATACCAAAGTCGCCGTTTTTATTCATTTCAACGGCGGTTTCCACCGCCTGTGCCAACGAATTATTATCTATACCCGCAAGTACAAAGCACGCCTTATCAAGTGCTTCGGGGCGCTCGGTAGAAGTACGGATGCAAATTGCGGGAAACGGATTTCCAATACTTGTAAAGTAACTGCTTTCCTCAGGGAGAGTACCGCTATCCGAAATAACTGCAAACGCGTTCATTTGCAAACAGTTATAATCGTGGAAACCAAGCGGCTCGTGTTGAATTACCAAATCATTAAGTTTAAATCCACTCTCCGCTATACGCTTTTTAGAGCGCGGATGGCAGGAATAAAGTATTGGCATTTGGTACTTTTCGGCAATTTCGTTTATTGCACCAAAAAGTGACAAGAAGTTCTTTTCGGTGTCAATATTTTCTTCTCTATGAGCTGATAAAAGCATATACTTGCCCTTTTCGAGACCTAATCTTTTATGAATATCCGATGCCTTGATTTTTTCTAAATTAGCGCTTAAAACCTCTGCCATAGGTGAGCCGGTAACATACACTCTCTCTTTGGGCAGACCGCACTCGTGCAAATACTTTCTTGCGTGTTCGGAATAGGCAAGATTTACATCCGAAATAATATCTACTATTCGGCGGTTTGTTTCTTCGGGAAGACATTCATCTTTACAACGGTTACCTGCTTCCATATGGAAAATAGGAATATGCATACGCTTTGCTGCGATTGCCGAAAGACAGGAGTTGGTGTCGCCCAAAATGAGCAACGCATCGGGTTTTACCTCCACCATAAGCTTATATGCCTTAGCAATAATGTTGCCTACTGTTTCACCAAGGTCAGCGCCAACCGAATCAAGATAATAGTCGGGCGCACGAAGACCCAAATCTTCAAAGAAAACCTGATTTAGAGTATAATCGTAATTCTGACCTGTATGTACCAAAATTTGCTCAAAATATTTGTCGCATTTCTTAATAACCGCCGACAAACGAATTATTTCGGGTCTGGTGCCAACGATTGTCATAAGTTTTAATTTACTCATTTGTTTTCTCCTTAAACTTTTTCAAAAAATGTATCGGGATGACCCTGGTCAAACTGTTCGTTTGCCCACATAACCGTTACCAAATCTTCACTATCGCTTAAATTAATTATGTTATGGGTGTATCCGGGCAACATATGTACCGCTTGGATTTTATCACCCGAAACATAGAAATCAAGCACTTCTTCACTACCGATTTTCCGTTGCTGAATAAGCCCTTTGCCAGAGACTACAATAAAGAACTCCCATTTTGTATGGTGCCAATGTTGACCTTTTGTAATCCCCGGTTTTGAAATATTAACGCTTATTTGTCCGCATTTTTCGGTTTTCAAAAGCTCGGTAAACGAACCGCGCTCATCGACATTCATTTTTAAATCAAAAATAGTTTTTTCGGCGGGTAAATAAGAAAGATATGTCGAATAAAGTTTTTTGGCAAAACTGTTATCGGGAATTTCGGGCATTATAAGTGTTTTGGGTTGATTTTTAAACTCATCCAACAAATCAGCTATTTCTCCGAGTGTTACCTTGTGGGTTACAGGTGCCGCACAAAATTTACCGTTTGGGGTTAAAACTGTATCTATGCCATCAAACTCACAATGGTGCTCCCTGTTTTCCAAAGCGCAAAGCATTTCATCTATCAAATCATCAATATACAAAAGTTCAAGCTTAACTGCCCTATCATTTACAGTAATTGGCAAATCATTTGCGGTGTTATAACAGAAAGTGGCTACAGCGCTATTATAATTTGGTCTGCACCATTTTCCAAAAAGATTCGGGAAGCGATAAACCAGTACCTTAGCGCCTGTTTTTTTGGCATAATCAAAAAACAGTTCTTCGCCCGCTTTTTTACTGCGTCCGTATTCACTGTCATAGCGGCCAATCAGTGTCGCTTGTATTGATGAAGAAAGCAATACGGGGCAATTATTTTTATATTTTTGCAAAGTTTCGAGCAAACAACTTGCAAATCCAAAATTGCCTTGCATAAATTCTTCGCTGCTTTGCGGACGGTTTACACCCGCCATATTAAATACAAAATCGGCGTTTTTACAGTAATAATCCAATTCATCCCTATTTGAATTGATGTCATAAAGATAAATTTCATCAATGCTTAACTTGGGATGCGTTTTATCCTTGCCGTCTTTTATGTTTTTTAGCGCTTCGGTTAGGTTCCTACCCACAAAACCTGCGGCGCCTGTAATTAAAACTCTCATATTACTTCTCCAAAGATGCCAATTCTTCGCGTATATATGCAAGTGACAGTAATTTTTCTTTAACCTGTTCTACATTTAATAATTCTGTATTATTAGAATTAAACTCAGTAAGCGTATTTCGTGTAGTATCGCCATCTTTAAAATACTTATCGTAGTTAAGACCGCGGTTATCCGAAGGTACGCGATAAAACTCACCCATATCAACGGCGTTTGCGCACTCTTCGTTGGTAAGCAGGGTTTCATAAAGCTTTTCGCCGTGGCGGATGCCTATAACCTTTATTTCGGTATCGGGATTAAAGAGTTCCGTTACCGCCTTTGCCAAGGTTTCGATGGTACAAGCAGGCGCCTTTTGTACTAAAATATCTCCGTTAACACCGTTTTCGAAAGCGAAAACCACCAAATCAACCGCTTCATCAAGTGACATTATAAAACGGGTCATACTCGGCTCTGTAATGGTAATGGGATTACCTGCTTTGATTTGTTCTATCCAAAGCGGAATAACAGAACCGCGTGAACACATAACATTGCCGTAACGTGTGCAACAAATCTTAGTTGTATTGGTGTTTCTTGATTTAGCTACGGCGACTCTCTCTTCAAGTGCCTTTGTAATACCCATAGGATTTACAGGGTATGCCGCTTTATCGGTAGACAAGCAAATTACACATTTAACACCCTCGTCTATAGCGGCAGTTAAAACATTATCGGTACCGTAAACATTGGTACGAACTGCTTCCATCGGAAAAAACTCGCAAGAAGGCACCTGTTTTAGCGCTGCGGCGTGAAAAATATAATCAACGCCGTGCATAGCATTTCTGACACTCTCTAAATTTCTAACATCACCGATAAAAAACTTGATTTTTTCGGCAACCTCAGGCATTTTTGCCTGAAACTCATGGCGCATATCATCCTGTTTTTTCTCATCACGGGAAAACACGCGGATTTCGCCGATATCGGTTTTTAAGAAACGGTTTAACACCGCATTTCCGAATGAACCGGTACCGCCTGTAATAAGTAAAGTTTTTCCTTTAAATAAAGACATATTATTTACCCCTTTTTAATATCTTAAATATCTTTTTAACTGCTTTTTTAAAAATAAATGCAAACCAACCGCGTTGGACCAATAAAACTTTAAGTGCTCTTGCTATAGTCTTTAAGGAATGCTCATATTTTAAATTGCGCAATATATTTAGTACCAAATCGAGTTTGCGAAATTTCAGATTTATCTTTTTGCCATACTCTTTAAAATAAATTTTTTCAAGCTCACGACAGGCATTCCACCAAATATACGGCCTCGCATAATTACCTATACTGCGTGAAGCGTGAGAATTACCGCCCACTACTGCAATATAACGATATGCCGACATCACTTCATCCATACGCCAAATATCACCGTGTGTCACTAAATATAAAAACAGTTTTACATCACCTGCTATTTGGGGTGCATCAAATGATACTGGGTATTTTTTTTGCTCATCAAAAATTATATTTCTAAACACAAGGGAGGCCAACTGGCTGGGAAGTTCACCGTTTTCGAAATCTTTAAGTGTATATATGCCGCCTTTTTCATAGTCTCCAAATGTAGAAAGGTAGGTTGGTTCATCGTTTTCGCCAACCGTAAAATACTTGTGCACACACGCACTATATTCGGGGTGGTTGTCGAGAAAATCGACCTGTTTTTGTAGTTTTTGGGGGTCGGTCCAAAAATCATCGCCCTCACAAACCGCAATATATTCGCCCTTAGATGCAGCAAATAAAATTTCCCTTGTAATAATTACATTTTTTGAATATTGATTTTCGGTTTGATAAATCGGTTTTATAATATCGGGATATTTTTCTGCATATTCCCTTATAATATCCGCCGTTGTATCGGTCGATGCATCATCATTTATAATTATTTCAAACGGAAAATTCGTTTTTTGCATCAAAAAACCATCTAATGTTTGCCGTATATAATTTTCGTGATTATACGCAGTGCAACAAATAGAAACCTTAACTTCCAAAATAAAAATCTCCTTTATCGATTACCATACATTTTATCATAATAATCACGGTATTCACCGCTTATGATGGTCTCCCACCACTCTTTATTATCTAAATACCACTGGATTGTCTTATCAATACCATCGGCGAAATTTGTTTCAGGTAACCAACCAAGCTCGGTATGTATTTTGGTGGGGTCGATGGCATAACGCATATCGTGTCCCTTACGGTCGGCAACAAAAGTTATTAAACTTTCGGGCTTACCGAGTTTTTTACATATAAGTTTTACAATATCTATATTTGCCATCTCATTATGTCCGCCGACATTATACACTTCGCCGATTTTACCGTTATGAATAATCAAATCGATAGCTTTGCAGTGGTCCTCAACATAAAGCCAATCGCGCACATTTTCGCCCTTACCGTACACAGGAAGCGGCTTATCATTAAGCGCATTTGCTATCATAAGCGGTATTAATTTCTCGGGGAAATGATATGGACCGTAGTTATTTGAGCAGCGACTAACCGTTACAGGCAAACCGTAGGTCCTATAATATGCCAACACCAATAAATCGGCACCCGCTTTTGAACTGCTATACGGGGAAGATGTATGTATCGGAGTAGTCTCAGTAAAGAATAAATCAGGACGGTCAAGCGGTAAATCGCCGTAAACCTCATCGGTGGATACCTGATGATAGCGGATATTACCGTATTTACGACAGGCATCCATCATAACCTGTGTGCCCAGAATATTGGTTTTTAAGAAAACCTCGGGATTTTCAATAGAACGGTCAACATGGCTTTCGGCCGCAAAGTTTACAACTATATCCGGGCTTTCATTTTCGAAAATTTCGTAAACACCCGCCCTGTCACATATATCGGTTTTATAGAAAACAAAGTTTTTATTTTCCATAGCATCTTTGAGTGTTGACATATTACCCGCATATGTAAGACAATCTACACAAACAATCTTATAGTCAGGATGTTTTTTTAACATATAATAAACGAAGTTGCCGCCTATAAAACCGGCACCGCCTGTTACTAATACTGTCATATATCTTCTCCTTAAAATCAGTACAATATTTTGCCTTCGGCAACACGTTTTAAATGCTCACCATATGGGGATTTGCCATAAAGTTTTGCCGAACTAAGCAACTGCTCTTTATCTATCCATTTTGCATGGTAAGCAATTTCTTCGGGTGCCGAGATAACTATTCCCTGCCTGTTTTGGACTGTTTGAATAAAGCTTGAAGCTTCCATCAAACTATCCATAGTGCCCGTATCCATCCAAGCAAAACCACGGCCTAAGATTTGAACCGCTAATTTTTCTTCTTGTAAATACATTTTGTTAAGGTCTGTAATCTCAAGTTCACCGCGTGCCGATGGTTTAACCTTTTTAGCCATCTCTACTACGCGTTTATCATAAAAATACAAACCTGTAATGCAGTAATTCGTTTTGGGATTTTTAGGTTTTTCTTCAACCGAGAGAACCTTTAAATTTTCATCAAACTCAACTATTCCAAAGCGTTCAGGGTCGTTTACATAATAACCGAAAATTGTAGCAATACCATTTTGGGCATTTTTTACCGCCTCGGAAAGATTTTTACGGAACCAACCACCATAAAAAATATTATCGCCGAGCACCATAGCACAGGGCTCATCGCCGATAAACTTCTCGCCTATCAAAAATGCCTGTGCCAATCCCTCGGGTTTTGGTTGTACTGCATAGGAAAGTTTAATACCGAACTGGCTGCCATCGCCAAGCAAAGTTTCAAATCTTGGGGTGTCTTCGGGAGTAGATATTACCAAAATATCCCTGATACCTGCAAGCATCAATGTTGATAACGGATAATAAATCA
>JAZUSW010000063.1:0-7292 GCA_045606925.1 Acutalibacteraceae bacterium
ATGGCTACGATCCGACTTCCTGTTTTAAAAGAGATGGGGTTCAACATAATACCCATTTTCTCCAATACAGTGTTTACAACCGACAACCGCTTTAATAAAGCGGAAGAATTATCAAAGAAAATAGAAGACCTTACCCAAAACAAAATTATTCATACCGTTACAGGTGCCGAGCCAATTGGTCCTAAAAAGCTTTTGGATATATTAATAATTTCACCCTGTACGGGAAACACACTTGCAAAACTGGCTAACGGTATAACCGACAGTTCAGTTACTATGGCGGCAAAGGCGCATTTAAGGAACAATCGCCCTATCGTATTAGCCATAGCCACAAATGATGCCTTGGGCGCATCGGCGATTAATATAGGTAAACTCCTTAATACAAAAAACATCTATTTTGTACCGTTTGGTCAGGATGACCCAATTGGAAAAAATAACTCGTTAATTTCGGATTTTTCACAAATACCGCAAACGGTAGAAAAGGCACTTAAAGGCGAACAAATACAACCTATACTGCTAAAATAAAAAACACGGGAATTCCCGTGTTTTTTATTTAAAATGATATTTCTTCTGAAAGATTAAAAGAATAAATTACCTTTTCCTTAATCGGTAAAGCAAAGATTTTTTGACAAGCCGTAGCGTATATTTCGAGTTGTTTTGAATATGTTTCAACTAAAACCGAGGCATCACTTATGCGGTCGGTCTTGAAATCAACCACAACTATACCGCCATCTTCAACAAAAACGCAATCCACACTACCCTGCACAACCACCTTTTCTTCGCGCAAATCCGGATTTAAATCAGCATTTATTTCACCGGCAGGAATTTCGGTTAAGAATCGCATTTCTCTTGAAACTTTTTCGGCGGCTTTCATACGCCTATACAAATCGCTTTTAAAGAAGCCCTTTACCGCCGATACATCTATCGCGATTTTTTCGTTATAAGATATAAACTCCCATTCATACAGGCGTTCTATCTCGGCTTCAACATCTTTTTCCGCTTTATCAAAATCGGCGAACTGCATAAACCTGTGTGTTGCAGTTCCGCGTCCTGCGGGTGTAAGACCGTTTTTATACATAAAAGCAGGGCGGGATGTAAAACTATAATCTTTTTCCTCCGCTTTATGCGCAATCACCGCAACTGCCGCCTTAGACTCGATATCCTTCAGGTCTTCAAACGGATACGTTTCGCCGATATTTTTACGAATAGCCACTGTAATATCATTGTTAATATTATTTATAACACAGTTTTCTGTGCTGTCTTCTTTTTCGGCAGCATTTAAGTTTTTATTATAGTTAGTTTTAAAAACATCGTATACGCCGTTTGAAAATGTGTTACGCGGTATTTCGTCATCCAAAATAAAGCTTTGCATCTTTTCATCCGCCATTAAGGCAAACCAAATCATATCGGCATATGAATTTACAGATGTAACCGTCTCTCTGTACTGGTCAATATTAACAGTGCTGTTAATTGGCACAGTATACAAACAAGGGCGCAATAAAACATCTTTTTCGGTAATGCAAATCATAAGTTTTTCCTTGGCGCGAGTAAGCGCTACATACAAAAGACGCATCTCTTCATCAAGCTGCTCTTTGCGTGCGGCAACCGAAATGATATTACGCGTAATTAACGATTTTTGTTTGCCAACGGCAATGTCGTTAACCTTAAATGATACACCAAGGTCACTGCTGATAAGCAGCTTATCATTTGAATCCTTAGTGCTGAAATGCTCTACCGTATTGGCTAAAATGCATATCGGGAACTGCAAACCCTTTGATGCGTGTATAGTCATAAACTTAACCGCGTCCCCTGTGGGAATACTGGCGCTAACACCTTTTTGGGTGAGTTTATTGATATGAGAAATAAATTTTTCGATACGCTTTGAAAAATTATTTGTATCATACTGTTTTGCCATACTCTGCAACAACAACAAATTTTTACGGCGTACTTCTCCACCTTCTAATACCGACATAACATTTAATAAATCGGTAAAATTATAGATGTAATCTATCGTTTCACTAATACTTGCAGTAGAAAAAAGGTTGCGCAATTTTTTAAGTGTAATCAAAAAATCGTTACACTTTCCGTCCCCACCTACTGCACTGTTTGCAACCGCCGAAATAATTGAAGAATCGGGACTTAAAATACGGATTTTAGCCATATCTTCGGCAGAAAATCTAAAAACAGGCGACATCATAACTGCCGCAAGCGGTATATCCAATGTAGGATTTTCGATAACCCGCAAAAGAGAAAACATAAAATTAATTTCCGCCGCATCCAAAAAGTTGACCTTTTGCATTGCCACGGGTATACCGCGGGACCTTAAAACATCGGCATATATGGGACCTGCCGTTTTTATCGACCTGAACAGTACAGTAAAATCACTGTATTTCGGCTGACGCAAAGTTTTTGTTTTATCATCAAACACCATATCGTTAGCCATTATTTTTTCAATATAATCAGCTATAGAGTTTGCTTCGCCTTCAAACTTATCTGCCGATGCCGAAACATTTGTAATTTGTACGGTTACCGAATTATCGGAGTTTTCGGGATATTGCGCTTTCGGTTTTAGAATTTCTTCTTCATTATACTCAACGGTACTTAATTTGCCGTTCATAACGGCAGTAAAAACTAAATTCACAAAATCGCAAATATCGAAACGACTGCGGAAATTACTCGCTAAAATTATCTTTTTCAGGGTTTTTGTGTTTTCGTTTTCTTCGGTACAAGGTGCATAGTTTTTCTTTTTAGTCATAAAGTTTTTAGGATTTGCACCACGGAAGCGATAAATACTTTGCTTTATATCACCAACAATAAATATGTTTTTTTCATCATTTGATAATATAGAAAACAAAAGGTCCTGCATATCGTTGGTGTCCTGAAACTCATCGACCAAGACCTCATCGAATCTTGAAATTATTTCGTTTGCAAAATTGGTTTTAACCACTTTACCGTCTTCAATTTTACAAAGCAAAGAAAGTGCGCAATGTGTTGTATCCGCAAAGGTCATAACATTTTTTTCTTTGCGGTATTGCTCATAAACATCCATAAATCTAATGGTCAATTTCAACAAGGAACTGATTAAACCGTAACTTTCATCAAAGTCTTCACGCAACACCTTTTCGTCATCACTAAAAAGCTTTGATAGCTCATCTATGGTGTTTTTTGCACCGTTTTTCAGTTCTCTGGCGCTTATCACCAACGGATTGTCGCCATAACCCTTTGGCGTACTTAAAGTCGCAGAATTAAAACTTGCAACCAAGCGGCAAACCTTATCCCAATCTTTATTTTTGCAATAGTTGGCGATTATAAGAATATCATCGGCACACTGCGTTAATACAGGTTCATATTTTTCAAAAACCTTATCATAATTTTTTAAAGAATTTACCGCATCAAATAGGTTTTTGGCATATACACTCAAAATTTCATTGGCATAATCAAAAGCGCAGTTTTTGAGAAAATCAAAAAAATCATCACTCGTTGATTTTTTGTATAATTGTTCCAACCAGAATTTCGGGAACGGCATATTATCGGCAAATTCATAAATTGCTTTTATAAATGTTGCCAAGTCGCCCTCATCATAATCGTTCGAAACGCTATCAATTAGTTTAGAAAACTCTTCACTGTTTTCTTCAAATGCTTCGTTAATAACCGTAGAAATTGCTTTTTGAATAAGCGGTTCCTTCACTGCATCATCGGCTATAGAAAAATCGGGACTTATACCTGCCCTATCGAAATTCTCACGAATCAAGTCTATACAAAACGAGTCAATAGTGCAAATTTTAGCATTACGCAATTTGATTTTTTGCTCTATAATATATGCATTTTCGGGATTTTCCGCGTAAATTTCATTGAGGCGTCTTTCTATTCGGCTAAGCATTTCCTCAGCAGCCGCCTTAGTAAATGTAACAACCAACAATCTCTCAATGCCAATCGGATTATTGCCGCATATTTTATCTATAACGCGTTCAACCAAAACCGCCGTTTTACCAGAACCTGCCGCAGCAGAGACCAAAGTGCCTGAGGAACAATAAATAGCTTTTTCTTGTTCGGGCGTTGGTTTAAATGCCATTTATATTTCCTCCTTTATCTTTTCTATCACTTCACTGTTTTTTAGCGAAGGCGCTTTGATATGTTCTCCGTTTTCAAGACAACATATGGGAT
Source organism: Acutalibacteraceae bacterium (assembly GCA_045606925.1). GTDB lineage: Bacteria > Bacillota > Clostridia > Oscillospirales > Acutalibacteraceae > SIG565. Next base: position 4,162 of record JAZUSW010000063.1, read on the forward strand.
AATAATCACAATATTCACAACTTTTTTTACCTGATGCATCAACGGGTATCGCCGAAGAATCACCCGATAAAATACCGTTGCCCATTTTTTTAAGCATATGCTCGATATAATCAAATACCGTTTCAAATACTTCCTGCCCCACATAAGTGTTGCCCTTAGTTTGTCCCTTTTTATCACCGGTTTCATAACACTCGTGCTTTGGAATAAAAATACCGTTATTATCGTGTTCCATCGCCTTATAAACATTTTCTTCATCAAACACTAAACCGTTCATTGTAAGCGGTGTATCTTCCTTTTCACGCTTAGACGGCATATACAGTACACCTGCCGGTTTAAGCTTTGCCAACTCTTCGTTATTTCCCCTTACAATGCAGTAAAGATATAATAACATTTGCAAATTCAAACCAACTAAAATATCAGATAATTTAAAGTTTTTGGTACCGGTTTTATAATCAACTACCCTCAAATAACCATTCCAAACATCCAAACGGTCTATACTGCCGTTAATTTTAATTTGACCGTCATCTCCAAAAGACAACGCTAACTCGGGCACGGTTTTATTTTTTCCGATTTTTAATTCACAGTACTCGGGATTGAAATCGGTTTGCGCAAACTCTCTTGAAAGATGAAAAACAACATCTTTTATGATTAGCGAAATTTTACCCACCAAAAACTTCATTCGCGCATTAACAACATCGGCAAAACCGCTTACCGAATCCAAATACTCATTTAAGTACTTGTCCGACAACGCATCACATTCCTCTCTTGTAAAGGAAGCTATATTTTTGCCGTAATTTTTAATAATATTTTCTAAAACATAATGCACTATCGTACCGCGTTGCAATACATTAAAATCGGCGGCCTGAATTTTTTTTGCGCCAAGACCGTAATTGCAAAAGAATTTGAATTTACATCTATGGTAAGTATCAAACTTTGTTGCCGAAACCGGAATAGTTTTTCCGTATAATAGCTCTGCCGTGTCTTCGGGCACTGCAAATTTTGATTTATCAGATGCTATAAGATAATCCTCAACACTAATATTACTGTCATTTAAAGCATTTTTAATGATTTGATAATCTTCCTTTGAGGTGTTATATAGTTCACACATCCTTGAAACAGCCGTAATCTTTGTTTGCGGTAAATTATCAATTTCTAATTTCTCGCTCGGTTCATATTTTAAATCAATTTTTTTAAAGGCACCGCTTAGGCGGTTGATAATTGTTGACGGCTCTAATGCATTCCCCGATGCAGAGTGCTTACAATATGAAACAAACAACATATCTTTTGCGCAACAAAGTGAAGAGTAAACCAAAAAATCTTCATCTACTGCGGCAGTAATATCGGTACTTATAAGCTTTAAACCTGCATTTAAAAGCTTTGTGCGTTCCCTACCCGCAAAGATACCGGTCGTAGTAGAAGTTTGCGGGAATACAGTTTCGTTTGCACCCAAAATAAAGGCAATTTTTGGGCGTGACGGCTTTATTCTATCAGCCGAGCCGAAGGTAACTTCATCAAGCATTTGCGGTATATTGCCTATTGTTGCAAAAGATACCGCCATATCCCAACTGTCAATAAACAGTTTGGTTGTAATTTCCTTTTCGGGCAAACATCTCACAAGACCGTCAAGTATATCCATAACAGCATCATAGCCGCCACGAACATCATCGGCAGTCAAAGCATCAATTTGTACATATTCATCTAATTTTTCTTTTAATTTTTTTGATATATCATAATCATCCAATATACCCACAATCGCCGTCACCATCTGTGCGGGTGTGCCACTAAATGAATTGCGGAATTTTTGGATTAGAGCAACCGTTTTTTGCCGCAAAGAATTTAAGTATTCCAATTCTTTTGTGTCAAACTTATAATTCGAAAGCCCTAGCGGATTCATTGTCCACTCAATATTCCAAACAGCACCATTAATATCCCAAATATAAATATAATTTTCAAGATCGGAAATTTCGCTATCGGTAAGCGGTCCCAATCCTGTTTTTAACATACTGAGAATTACGTCGGTATCAAACTTATTAAGTAGCAGTAACAAGGAGTTAATAAATACCGTCAGCGGCAAATTCTTAATTTCGCGTCTTCTGTCAGCGAAACAAAATACATCATTACGGCGACACGCCTGTTCAACCAGTCCTTTATAATCATCGGCGTTGCGGCAAATAATAACAAAATCTTTATAACGGTATTTTCCGTCTCTTACAAGGCGCCTTATGGTACGCGCAGCAAATTCGGCTTCATCGGCAGCAGTTTGACACTCACAAACAGTAATACTATCATTATTTACAGTATCATCATTAACCGAAAATCCTGCAAAGGCAGATTCCACCCTTGACAAAGCATCGTTTGAATAATGGAAATCGGTAAGTTCTATATGCGGTAATATCTTAACATTGTTTTTTGTGGCTAATTCACACACATTTTTAACGGTAGCGCGTATATTGGCAAATAGGTCAAGTGATTTGCTTTCAATACTATGCGCTGTAAAACAACAGGTAACATCTTTTGCCTGGGATAGAATTCTATCAATAATCTTATACTGTCCACCGGTAAAGCTTCTAAAAGCATCTATATATACCGTTTTATCTTCAAAAAACTTATATTTTAATAGGTTTTGAGCAAGTCGTGCTGTATTATCCTCGGGGTCTAAAAATTTATTACCAAGCAAGGCATCAAAGGCACCATATACCAATGACAAATCCTCTAATTTATTCTTTAAATAAGTTTCATCAATCCTTGCGGCAATTTCTTTCAAATTTTCCGGCGAAACGGCGGCGGATTTCATCTCATTGATAGAAGTAAGAAGTGTTTTAATAAATTTTGGGGAATCGGTGTACTTACCCCATAAACTCAAATTATCACTAACGGCAGTAAAAGCTTGTCCCATAAGTATTGCCTTATGAGAATCATTTATTAAATCGGCAACACGGCCGCCGACAAAACGCGCAACCTCATCATAAAGTCGCGTGAAACTTAATACCGATACATTTGTTGAAGAATCACCTTCAAGCGTATGTAAAAGCGTTCTTTCACTCTCAAAGGTAAATTGTTCGGGCACCAGTAAGACAACCTGTCGGCCATTTTCTACATCTTTTTTGATTTTTTCAAAAACAGTATAGGTC
>JAZUSW010000064.1:0-2722 GCA_045606925.1 Acutalibacteraceae bacterium
ATGAAGCAGTAAACCGCCGCGCACCGCGTGATGAAGCTTGAAAGCGGCAGGCCAGTAAAGTATTCTTTGGCGGTTATCGTTCAAAATGGCGGTAACAATCGTTTTAAGGTCGTTATCTTTAAAATTGTTTGCAATGTTTAATAATTCGTTAAACATTTGCTCACCCGAATAATCTGCAGATTTTACAAAATCTTCCGCTTTTACGTTGTCTTCCGAACTTGTGTGGCGGATACGGTCAATTTTTAGCTGGTCGCTACCGTTATATTCTGAAATAACGCCCCTTACCTTTACAATCTGGTTTGCTTCGTATTCGCCGTGAAGCTCGGGAACATAGCGCCAGAGTTTTGCGTTAATCTCGCCGTCGCTGTCACCCAAGGTTATATCAAGATAACTGTCACCTTTAGATGAGGTTTTGCGGTCAATAGTTTTAATAAGGCAAAAGCCTTCAACAAGACCTTTGTTGTCAATTGAAGTAAAATTCATAGCACAAATCCTTTACTTATAATTACTGAATACTTAAAAAATATTCTGCAATGCCTGCGGTAATTGCTTTTGCCTTGGCATTGTTGACATCCATATTAATAATATTGTTAAAGTCGTATTTATTGGTCATATAACCATTTTCTGTAAGCACAACAGGACAAACACTGCATCTTCCCATAAAGTAGTAATGCCACTTAAGTGATGTGTTTTTATAAACCTTGCTGCCGTTTACGGTTAGGTTAGAATTATGGTTTTGCATTATTTGTGCCGCCGCTTTTGAATACGGCTGATAATAATACGAACCAAACCCGTTGAGGGATGAAGAAGCATTTCCGTCGTGGTGAATTGCTATGCAATAATCGGGCTTTAAGTCTTTAAGCATTTTTACCTTATAATCGGCCAATTGCTCTACATCGGTGGTGCGGGTGATATAAACCGTTGCACCAATGCTTTCAAGCTCACGCTTTATTGACTGTGCAAGAATTAAATTCCACTTTTTTTCACAGTCTTCGCGTTTGCCGACACCGCCTGTACCTGTGTCGGTTTTGCCGCCATGACCGACATCAATGAGAATAACCGCGCCTGTAAGGTCAGCACCGTATTCGTTTTCGGCTTCGGTCACTTTTGTTGGATTTAAGAACTTAAAGCAAAGTTGATTTTGTTCGTTATAATAAGCGTCCCAACCGTAGAAAGCGCCTTGTTTTTTAAGAATAAAACGCAAGGTGTAATCCTGTGTTTTTTCGTTTTTAATAATTTTAACATCAGAAAACAGCGGATGGTCTTCTGGTATTGTGATTTCACCCTCGAAAACTGTAGCATAACAGAAGGTAATGTCTACATAGTTGAATGTAACATTATTGACTGTGAAATTGCTATTATATTTTTGGTCTTTAAGCTCAAGAGTGAAGGGGGCTTTCCAATCAGTATTAAGCACCAAAGTTGTGTGATGACCGTCAATGCCGAAGTTTGCAACCGAGAGCTCGTTATGGTCAGGCAAGGTGCCAACGTATTGTTTGGTAACTACCGTAAAATCCTTATACGGACTGCGGCGTTTGGAAACATAAACCTGTCTTCCGCAACGCAATGTTACCATTTGGTGTTTATAACCGCCATCGCTTGAAACGGTGCGAAGGGTTGCACTGCTATAATCAACCGTGCCTTCGGGCAGATAGTTGTTATATGGACGAGATTTATCGGTTGTATCCTTGCCGTTAAAGGTTTCAGCCTGAAAGGCAACGATTTCGGCAATAATGCCCGAGCCAACATTAATATAATTACCGCCTGCGGGGGTTGCATTGGGGTCGTAGTCAACTACAACATCTTCCTTTTTGCAAGTAATTGTACCTGATGAAAAACTTTCAGACCAACCGTTATGCACACCTGTAAAGGTAACCTTGCCCATATTGCGGTCAACAAAGTGTCCGCTTGGGAGGGTAAAGTAACCGGTGTAGTTTGAATCACCACCGTTTGCATCCATTTTTTCGGTAAGGGTAATGGTCTGTCCGTTAAACTTTGCAGTAACGGTGGAACCTGCCTTAGCTTTTGCCGAAACATTAAGTTTAACACCTGCAGAATAGGTTTGTGCATTTGACGGTGTGTATGAAGTAATGATTATGTAACGACGGTAAATTTTAAAGGTTTTGCTTTCGTTTTCGACAGTAAATTTAAAGGTGTTGTTGCCGTGCTTTAGGTTTACGGTTTTTTCGAAATTGCCCATTTCATCGCAAACAATTATTTCATCACCGAGTTTAAGTTCTTTACCTTCTTTAACATTGCCACTGAAAGTAACGGTAGAATTATTAGTGCTGAAACTTTCGTATGTGGGTGCGGTAAAGGTTAAATATTCAGTTGGAGTAAGCTCTACTTCGGGCACATAAATGGGTTGTGAAACAACAGGCTCGGCTTCGCTTGTATAAGAACCACCATTTGTTGATGGGAAAATTTTGTCGCCGTATTTAATGAGCAAAAATGCTGTTGAAAGGGCTAAAATTATACCGCCCAAGGCACAACAAATTACTGTAATCGTTCTTTTCATAATAATCCTTTGTTTTATAATTCTTAATAATATTTTATTATATAACAATAAATTTTAAATTGCAATAACTAATATGTGGAAAAACAAGAAAACCGACCGTATTTCAGGTCGGTTTTTGTCAGTTAATAATAGCAAATGGGGCACAGTAGGTGCGTATGGAATAATTACCGTTTTTATCTTCAAAACGCACTTTTTTATAAATAA
>JAZUSW010000065.1:0-3360 GCA_045606925.1 Acutalibacteraceae bacterium
GCCAAGGCCTCACCGCTGAGTTTTATTAAAACTCTCTTATAAGCAGGTTGCATTTTAACACTTCCTAATCTTAAATTTATACAAATATATTGTACATTAAAACCTAAATAAAGTCAATTATAAAAACTTTATTCGGAACACTTTTTGCATCCCATTTTTGCAAATAACCTGAAAGTAAGCGGCCATACCCCACCCGCAAATAAAACCATACAAAAATATGCCGCAAAACGATACCATAATTCAGGCATAAACAATCCAAAAACCGCATAGCATATCTCTTTTATGGCCAATGTAAGAGCAAGACCTAAAACAACCTTTAATACCTGCGCATACCAAGGCGCTTTTGTGCAAAAATTGATATATTTCCGTTCAATTTCAAACACCAACCAGAGTCCCGACATAGCGCCGAGTAATTTATATGCGTTTTTATAACCGCTCCAAATTTCAGCACTGTTTGCAACATCGTTCGGAAAGGGATAAAGGTGCATAAACACAACCGTGCCTATCGACCACAAAAGCATAATCGCAAATAGTATACGCATAACCTTAACATTATTACGCCCCTTTTCAACAATGGGATAAAAAACGAAGACCAAAATAAGCGCAATAATAAATGACACGGCAACATCCATTGGAGTATGTACGCCCAAATACATACGCGAAAACGGTACTAACAAGCATAGAACGATACACACGATTCTCATACATTTGTTTTTTGTAAATCGCGCAACAGAGCCGAAGTTCCCCACCGAGCTTTGTGTGTGTCCGCTTGGGAATGAGTATCCCGTTGCTTCAGGTATTGCCGACTCTACAGGATGGAAATTGGGGTCCTTTACCCAGGGCCTTTCAACCCTGAATGTCACCTTTAAAAGCGTGTTGATTTGTGTGCCTAAAAATCCGACTGTAAGCATATAAAAGCCGTTGTACTTGTCCACACACCAAAGAAGCACCATTGCGATAATCAAAAAAACCGTTTCTTCGCCAAGATGTGTTATGAGTGACATCACAGTATCCAAAACCGGATTTGCTATTTTTTGCAAAGCGTATAAAAACTCCATAATTCTCTCCTCTTCGATAAAAATTTCATTATATTAAATATATCATACTATAATTACTTTTTCAACGAGTTAATTTATTGTTGAAATAAGTAAGCATAAATGGTAAAATGTGTTTATGAAAAAATTTGAGGAGATGCAAAATGACAAATAAAACAGAAACAAGAAGCAATTTTTCGGGCAAACTGGGATATGTTCTTGCGGTTGCGGGTTCGGCTGTAGGGCTCGGCAACATATGGCGCTTCCCCTATCTCGCAGCCAAATACGGCGGCGGTATGTTCTTGCTCGTTTACCTGATATTGATGTTGACCTTCGGTTACGCTATGATAGTTTCTGAAACGGCACTGGGACGGAAAACCGGCAGAGGTCCGATTGGTGCATTCAGAGCTTTCGGAACAAAATTGCGCCATAAATTCGGCGGTTGGATAAATGCCATTATACCGATGCTTATTCTCCCCTACTACTGTACTCTTGGCGGTTGGGTTTTGAAATACCTTGTAGAATACATAAAAGGTAGCACAAAAGCTATGGCTGATGACAGTTATTTTACAGGTTTTATCGGTAGTGCGGCCGAAACCGAAATTTGCTTTCTTATTTTTGGTATAGCAACCATAGCCGTCGTTATATTCGGCGTTCAAAAAGGAATTGAGCGTGTATCAAAAATTATGATGCCCGCCCTCATCATACTGGCAATGATAGTTGCTGTTTACTCCATCACGCTACCCGGAGCATTAGAGGGTGTCAAATACTTCCTTATCCCCAACTTTAAAAACTTTTCTATTATGACAGTAGTTGCGGCACTTGGACAAATGTTTTATTCACTTTCCATTGCGATGGGCATCCTTTATACATACGGTTCATATTTAAAAAAGGATATTGATATTGAAAAAACCACAACCCAAATAGAATTCTTCGATACAGGTATTGCCATACTTGCCGGTCTTATGATTATCCCTGCGGTTTTTGCTTTCTCGGGCGGTAATCCAGATGCACTAAAAGCCGGTCCTTCGCTTATGTTTGTGACAATTCCCAAGGTTTTTGAAAGTATGGGCTTCGGTACTGCGGCAGGTATACTTTTCTTCTTGCTTGTTTTCTTTGCGGCACTTACCAGTTCAATATCTCTTGCCGAAACCACTGTAGCAACCTTCCAGGATGAGCTCGGTTGGAGCAGGGTTAAAAGTACTATTGCAACAACGGCAATTTTGATATGCTTGGGTACTGTTACAACACTCGGATTCAACGTTCTTGACTTTATAGAAATACTTGGCATGGGCGCTCTTGATTTCTTTGATTTTATCACTAATTCAATTATGATGCCTATCTCAGCACTTTGTACTTGCTTGCTTATTATCTTCTCGGCAAAGCTTTCAACCATTAGCGATGAGGTTAAAATTTCCAGTAAATTCAAACGCGAAAAGTTATATAATTTCTTTATGAAGTATTTAGCGCCAATTTGTATGATTGTTATTTTAATTAGCTCTATCGCAAATGTTTTTGGTTGGATTAAAATGTAAATATCATCTATAAAAAAATAGCGGTATCGCACGATACCGCTATTTTTATTTATTATTTATCGCTGAACACGACCCGATGCATCGCCGCCTGCTAATTTTTCTACTTCGGCTACGCTAACTCTGTTATAGTCGCCTTCAATAGAGTGTTTAAGCGCAGATGCCGCAACGGCAAATTCTATTGCCGATTGGGTATCCTTGCCCGAAAGCAGTGAGTAGATAAGACCTCCGCCGAAACTATCCCCACCGCCTACACGGTCAACTATTCTTAAATGATAGGTTTTTGAGAAGCAATAATTTTCACCATCATATAACATACCTGCCCAGTCATTATCACTTGCAGATATTGATGTACGAAGAGTAATCGCAACCTTTTCAAAACCGAATTTATCGGCAAGTTGTTTGGCAACCGATTTATAACCCTCGTGGTTTAATTTACCGCCGTAAATATCTGTATCCTCAGCTTCAATTCCGAATACATCTTTCGCATCTTCCTCATTGGATATGCATACATCTACATATTGGCAAAGGTCGGTCATTGCCTCACGGGCTTGTTCGCGAGTCCATAATTTTCCGCGATAGTTTAAGTCACAAGAAATTTTTATACCCTTTTTCTTTGCCGCAATACATGCTTCTCGGCAAATTTCCACAACATTAGGACCAAGTGCAGGTGTAATACCGGTAAAGTGGAACCAATCTGCGCCTTCAAATATGCTATCCCAATCAAAATCATTGCTACTCGCCAACTGAATTGCAGAATATGCACGGCCATAAATACAAACGCTGCCGCGTTG
>JAZUSW010000066.1:0-5292 GCA_045606925.1 Acutalibacteraceae bacterium
TGCTCTTGGTATGAATGTTAAAGGTATACGCCGTGGTTATAACGGTTTAATTGATGGCGATATTGTTGATATGAATTTACGCTCGGTATCTGAAATTATACACCGTGGCGGCACTATACTTTATACTGCAAGAAGTCCTGAATTTAAAACCGAAGAAGGAATAAGCAAAGCGGTTGAGACCTGTAAAAAAGAAGGCATTGAAGGTATCGTTGTTATTGGCGGTGACGGCTCTTTCAGAGGCGCCAGAGATTTATCTTTGCGTGGTATACCTTGTATTGGTGTTCCGGGCACTATTGATAACGATATCTCTTCTACCGAATACACAATAGGTTTTGATACCGCTATGAATACCGCTATGGAAATGGTGGATAAACTACGCGATACAACTCAATCTCACGAGCGTTGCAGTGTTGTTGAGGTTATGGGTAGACACGCAGGTTGGATTGCACTTGAAACCGGTATTGCCGTCGGTGCAACCTCTATCTTGGTGCCCGAAATTAAATATGATTTAAAACGCGATATTCTTGATAAAATTGAAAGAACAAAAGCAACCGGCAAAAAACACTTTATCATTGTTGTGGCTGAAGGTGTAGGCGGTGTTAGCGAACTTTCAAAAGAAATTGAAGAACTTACAGGAATTGAAACCCGCGCCACTATTTTAGGTCACGTACAGCGTGGCGGTTCACCCACATTAAGAGACAGACTTTTTGCAAGTCTTATGGGACACGAAGCCGTTAAGTTGCTTAGCCAAGGTATCGGCAACCGCGTAATTGCATATCGTGAAGAAAAGATTGTCAACTACGATATTTATGAGGCGCTTCAGATGGTTAAACCCTTTGATGTTGAGGCATACAACATCGCTAATGAAATTTCTATTTAATAATATTTTTCCGTATGGTGTGGCAGGAAACTGTCACACTGCTTTTTAACGGAGGTTAATATGGATTTTATTAAAAGAACCTGGGCGGAAATTGACACCGCCGCGCTTTTACATAATCTGGAAGTAATAAAGAAAAGCGCAAAACAAAAAGAAATAATGGCCGTAATTAAAGCCGATGCATATTGCCACTCTGCCCAAATTGTAGGTAAGGTTTTATGGGAAAACGGTGTTAAGCATTTTGCGGTTTCCAACATTGACGAGGCAATAGAACTCAGAGAAATCGGTGTTGACGGACATATTCTTATTTTGGGCTACACCCCTACCGACTGTACCGGACTTTTATCAAAATACAATATTTCACAAGCGGTATACTCTTTGGAATATGCAAAGGAATTATCAGCCGATGCGGTGAAATCGGGGGTAAATATAAATGTGCATTTGAAGTTAGACACAGGTATGGGTAGAATTGGGTTTGACTGCCGAAAGCTACCCTTGAGAGAAATTGAAGATGCGCTATCGACCGCCCGTTTGCCTAATCTTTTTACCGAAGGCGTATTTTCTCACTTTGCTGTATCGGACAGTTTTGATGAAGAAAATTTGAGTTTTACAAGGCATCAACAAGAACTGTTTTCAGCAGCAGTTAAATACTTAAATGATAACGGTATAAATCCCGTTATGCGCCACACAAACAACTCGGCTGCGCTGTTCACCGCTATGGATGACGGCACAAATTACTGCCGCCCCGGTATCGTTCTTTACGGACTTGGCGCCACACACACGGTTGCCGATGAAGCCGACCTTATACCCGTTATGACCTTTAAATCGGTTATAAGTATGATAAAGGAAATAAAAAAAGGCGAGACGGTAAGCTACGGCAGAACTTTTACCGCTAATAAGAATATGACTGTAGCAACCGTTACCGCAGGTTACGGGGACGGTTATCCGAGGGCATTATCTAACAAGGGTTGTGTTTTGGTTGGTAACAAGCGCGCTAAGATTATCGGCCGCGTTTGTATGGACCAATTTATGATAGATATAACCGACCTTGAAAATGTTAAACAAGGCGATACGGTTATTCTCTTCGGAAAAGACCTAACCGCCACCGAAATTGCCGATATTTGCGGCACCATAAATTACGAAATTATTTGCGGTATTTCAAAGCGTGTGCCGAGAATCGCCGTAGAAAATATTAAATAAGGGGATGCTTTTATGAGAAAATTTTTACAGGAATTCAAAGATTTTATTACCAAAGGAAATGTGCTTGATATGGCTATCGGTGTTATCATCGGTGCCGCTTTTAAGGACATTGTAACAAGTCTTACCAACAACATAATTCAACCTATTCTTGATTTAATCGTTAAAACCGAGTTTGGTGCAAAAGTTTTGCTTAAAGGCGAAGGCGAAGCGGCTGTTTATCTTGAATATGGTCAGTTTATTTCATCGATTATCAATTTCTTGATTATGGCATTTATCATTTTCCTTATTGTTAAGGCAATTAAAAAAGCCGAAGAACTTGGAAATAAGCTTGTAAAGCTTGGCAAAAAGGATGAAATTGCAGAAGAACCCGCAGCTCCCACAATTAAAACCTGCCCGTTCTGCAAGAGCGAAATTGCAATCGATGCTACCCGTTGTCCTCACTGCACATCGGTGCTTGAAGACTAATACATAAAAAGCGTGAACAAAAAGTTCACGCTTTTTCTTTATAATTCTTTTTCTATATACAATAAACGGTTATACTTTGCTACACGGTCGCTTCTTGCAGGGGCGCCCGTTTTTATTTGCCCTGCGTTAAGCGCTACCGCTATATCCGAAATTGTTGTGTCCTCAGTTTCTCCCGAACGGTGCGAAATAATTGAATTATATCCGTGCTCTCTGGCCATACGAACCACCCTCATAGTTTCACTTAAAGTGCCTATTTGATTGGGTTTTACAAGTATTGCATTACCAACATTATTGTCTATTCCGTACCAGAGCTTTACAGGATTGGTTACAAACAAATCATCCCCCACCAACTGTACACTCTCTCCCAGACGGTCGGTTATTATCTTCCAGTTGTCCCAGTCATCCTCACCTAATGGGTCTTCAATTGAAATTATAGGGTATTTTCGGCATAATTCTTCATACATAGTAATAAGCGAATCCCCACTCATATTGGCGTTTCGCTTTGGAAGATAATATACACCGTCCCCCTGATACCATTCGCTTGATGCAATATCAAGCGCTATTTTTATATCATCGGTAGAATACCCTGCCTTATTTATAGCACTGCAAATCAGTTCTATTGCCTCTTCATCGCTTTTAAGGTCGGGCGCAAAACCGCCCTCATCCCCTACGCCTGTCATATTATATTTTTTAAGCAAACCGCCCAGTGTGTGATAAATTTCACTGCAAAAGCGCAACCCCTCGGCAAAGGAATCGGCGTGTATCGGTGTTATCATAAATTCTTGTATATCTATATTGTTTTTGGCGTGTGCACCGCCATTTAAAATATTCATCATAGGGCGCGGTAATTTAGTGGCGTTTATACCACCCAAATACCTGTAAAGCGGCATTTTATAGGACATTGCCGCCGCTTTTGCAACTGCTAATGACACCGATAACATCGCATTTGCACCGATGTTTTTCTTGTTTTCGCTACCGTCAATTTCTATCATTTTATAATCAATATCGGTCTGTCTATCCGCCGATATTCCCATAAGAGCGCCGTTTATAACGGTGTTTACATTTTCGACCGCACGCATAACGCCCTTGCCGCCAAACCGCTTTTCTTCATCCCTTAATTCATATGCTTCATATGCACCCGTTGACGCGCCTGACGGCGATAGTGCAAACCCTCTGCTGCCATCGGCCAGTATAACCTCTGACGCTACGGTAGGATTTCCGCGAGAATCCATCATCTCATACGCCTTAACGCTTTTAATCGTTCTGTCCACACACATTCTCCTTTTAAAATCAGTTTTGTTTAAAGTGTTCGCCAAAGAAGCAAAAATATTACATAATATCGCATTTTTCTAAGAATTTACTCTTCTATTTTTTAAAATTATATGTTATAATATTAAATATTATATAATAGGGAGATTTTAGTTTGATGGAAGAAAAAGATAATTCATTAAACAGTAATATAATTTGCGGTAGAAACTCGGTTTTGGAAGCGGTGCGCTCGGGCCGAGAGATTGACCGTTTGCTTGTCGCCCACGGTGTCAGCGGCGGCTCGGTTACGGCAATAATCGCCAAATGCAGTGCAAAAGGTATTTTAATTAAAGAGGTTTCTGCGCAAAAGTTGGATTTTCTTTGCGGAAACGCAAACCATCAAGGTGTTGCGGTTATGTTCTCGGCGAGTGAGTACTGCACCGTTGATGACATACTAAAAACCGCCGAAGAACGAAATGAAAAACCGTTTATCATTATTTGTGATGAGATTGAGGACCCGCATAATCTCGGCGCTATTATCCGCACGGCTGAGGCATCGGGTGTGCACGGTATTATTATTCCAAAGAGAAGAAGCGCATCCCTTAATGCAACGGTTGCTAAAAGCGCCAGCGGTGCGCTCGAATATATGCGTGTGGCGCGCGTAACAAACATTGCAAATGAAATTGAAAATTTAAAAAAGAAAGGTGTATGGGTTTTTGGCGCCGATATGGACGGCAAACACTATACCGATTTTGATTATGATATACCGGTAGCTTTGGTTATCGGAAACGAAGGCAACGGCATCGGTAAGCTTGTGTCACAAAAATGTGATGAAATTATCAGCTTACCTATGAAGGGTAAGATAAATTCACTTAATGCCTCGGTTGCGGCAGGTATACTTATGTACGAGGTTGTAAGAAAACGGGGATAATTACTTTTGAAAGGATATGAGGGATAACAATGGGATTGCTTGGAAAAAACAAAAATGGCAAGCACGCCGACAATTCTGATTATATACCTGAAGGAACATCGGGCCTCAAAGACCCTTCCTTTATTCATACCGCTCCTTATGCATTGACTGCGGATGAAGTACTTTCAAGCGGTCATGCCACCCCTAAAAAAGCACCAAAAAACATTTCTATGAAGGGCGGCACTTCACCCTTAGAAGCATTAAAAAACAAGGTAAAAAATAACGCGGCGCCGATAAAGGTTGAAGAAAAAAAAGTTAAAAGCGCAACCGTGTTGCCCAGCAATAAAGTCGATATAAAAAAAGATGATGAGGGCAAAAGTCTGCTTGATAAATGTATGCCCTTTATTAACGAAGGCGGCGGGATTGAAAGCTTTGAAAAACCCGCATATACGCTCGAGAGTATTGATAGCATTATTAATACTTCTGAGGTAAAGGCGGCTAAATTACTTGAGCAGTTAAAAAATATCGGTTCGGTAACATATGATTCACTAAAAAGGGATGACGATATCGCCACCGAAAACAAAAAGGTTGA
>JAZUSW010000067.1:0-5212 GCA_045606925.1 Acutalibacteraceae bacterium
CAATACAAACCGTGGCGCCGCAGAAGGTATCAATGCTATGATGCCGCTTGTGGCAATACTCGTTGTATTCGGCGGATTTATGGCATTTGATTTAACAAAAGCGGGTAGTTGGACTGTAATATTTACCGCTATTGGCGTGCTGACCCTAGCAGTTGGTGTTATGGGATGCTTTGTTATACGCGATAACCCAGACATCAAGCCGTCAAGCACGGGCTACTTTCAAAATATATTCTACGGTTTCCGCTTATCAACGCTTGTAAAAAATGCGGCATTGTATAAATATCTCGGTGTTTTTGTTTTGTTTAATATCGCAATACAAATTTTTATGCCGTATTTGATTATCTATTACGAAAAATCGCTTGGAATGGCTGATTATGTAATTATTATGGCACCCGCCATAATAATCGCAAGTATTGTAACGGCTTTTTGGGGTAGATTTTACGATAAAAAGGGATTTTTAAAGTCATCGGCAATAAGTATGGCGTGGCTGATTATCGGCTTTGTTATTTTATATTTGTTCACACAAAAGCTGCCTGTATTTATCGGCTCACTCTTTATGATGTGCGGTTACCTCTCGGGGATGGCGGTATTCGGCGCAGTTATACGCGATAAAACACCCGTTGGTAAATCAGGACGGCTTCAGGGTATCAGAATTTTTGCACAGGTTTTAGTCCCCGGTGTTATAGGCCCTTTTATCGGGAAAACGGTGTTAAAGGATGCCGAGATACTTATAAACAATGACGGCACCGAGTCGTTTTTACCCAACCGTAATATCTTTTTAGCGGCTCTTATTGTGGCGTTTATTGTGTTTGCTTTGCTGTTTTTGTTCCGCGAGAGAAAAACACCCCGCACAAACACACTTACCACGCCTTTCGAAAAAGATTTAACCGAAATGCCGTTATCCGATTATCCCCGCCCACAGCTTGTGCGCGATAGTTATTTTTGTCTTAACGGCAAATGGGATTTAAAGGTAGAAACGGGTAAAAAGCAGCTTTATAAAGGGGATATTCTGGTTCCGTTCCCCATTGAGAGCAAACTTTCGGGGGTCGGCAAGACCTTCCCTAAGGATGCGCTGTATACTTATACTCGCCGTTTTTCGTTGCCAACAGGATTTAAAAGGGAGCGCATAATTCTTAATTTCGGCGCCGTTGACTGCGAAACACAGGTATACATTAATGGCAGCTTTGTGGGTGCCAATATCGGCGGATATATTCCGTTTTCTTTTGATATAACCGATTTAAATCGGGAAAGCAATATAATCCGTGTTGAAGTAACCGATTTTTCGGATATATCACAGCCCTACGGCAAACAAACCGAAAAGCGCGGCGGTATGTGGTATACCAAGGTTTCGGGAATTTGGCAAACCGTGTGGCTTGAAAGCGTGTCGGAAAAACACATACAAAATATTAAAGCCGAAAATGATGGACAAAGCGTAATTTTACATATCACAGGCGGCGAAAGCCAAAAGCAGCTTACGGTGTTTACCCCGCAAGGTGAAAAGCAGTATGATTTTTCGGGGGATACCATTAAAATAGATATTGAAAACCCTGTTTGTTGGGCGCCCGAAAACCCGTATATCTACCGTTTTACGCTTAAAAGCGGTGAGGATACCGTAAACTCTTATTTTGCGCTTCGTACGGTTGGCACTAAAAGAGTTGGCGATAAAACCTTTATAACGCTTAACGGAAAACCCTATTTCTTTAACGGATTGCTCGACCAAGGATATTTCAGTGACGGGATTTTTACACCTGCCACCTATGAAGGATATAAAAATGATATTCTGGTCGCCAAAAAGCTTGGGTTTAATATGCTGCGCAAACACATAAAAATAGAGCCGCAGATGTTTTATTATTTTTGTGATATTTACGGTATGGTTGTTTTCCAAGATGCAGTAAATAATGGCAAATATTCCTTCTTTTACGATACTGCTCTGCCAACGGTAGGTCTTAAAGGGCTAAAAAAGAAGGCGCCTAAGCTTTGCCGCGAAAGATTTGAAAAATGCGCTGAGAAAATGGTGGAAATACTTCATAATCATCCGAGCGTTTGCTATTATACAATATTTAATGAAGGTTGGGGACAGTATGATGCAACCCCTGTTTATGAAAAGTTAAAATCTCTCGATAACAGCCGCGTTTACGATACGGCATCGGGTTGGTTTAAGGGTGATAAAAGTGATGTCGTAAGCGAACACGTATACTTTAAACCGGTAAAATTAAAACCAACGCCCGATAAGCCGCTTATTCTTTCGGAATTTGGCGGATATTGCTACAAAATACCCGAAAACAGTTTTAACAAGGATAAGACATTCGGATACAAAAAATGCGCCACAGGCGAAATTTTAGAACGGGATTTAAAGCGCCTTTACCGTGAAGAGATTTTACCTGCGGTAAAGCAGGGCTTAAATGCCACAGTGCTTACACAACTCAGCGATGTTGAGGATGAAACCAACGGCCTGATTACTTTCGATAGGCAGGTTATAAAGATTGGCGAAACGGCACTGTCTGCCGAATTTAAGGCAATAAAAGAAGAATTTGAAAAAAGCACCGAGTAAAGCATACTTCTTATAAGGATGATTAAAGCCTCGATGAATTTCATCGAGGCTTTTCTTATGCTTATCGGATAGAACCGGCATCGCATTTGTAAGCACAAACGCTGCTTTTTGGGTGATACCCAAACCCTTTTTACAACAAAAAAGAAATATAAGTGATATTTTCTTTTAAAAATTCCTCGCCTATGGCGAGACATTTCAAAAAGAAAGTGATATTTTATTCGCCCGTAAAACTGCCCGAAGGGCAATATAACTATGCGTAGCATAATATCACTGCGAAACAATATCACTCGCCTTTGGCGAATAAAACTGGGAGACTTCCTTATGAGAAGTCTCCCAATCGGTGCTTCTTTACGATTTAGGGTGTAGGGGCGATTCACGAATCGCCCGTTTTCTATATTTTCACAATTATCGGCATAATGCCGTTTTCTTCTATATCAATTACGGCATAAGAATTTTTGCCTTCGCGCGAATGTGCAATAGAACCTGGATTAACAAGATAAACGCCGTCCTCATAGGAAATTTTTGCAATATGCGTATGGCCGAACAAAACGATATCAGCCCCCGCCGCCTGTGTTTTTTTAAGCAAAACCGATGTGCCCGTTTTTACCGAGAAATTATGTCCGTGGGTAAAAATAATTTTTTTGCCGCCGAGTGTTACGCTATCAATACTCGGATACATACTGCCGTAGTCGCAGTTGCCGTGAACTATGTGAAAAATCTTATCGGGGTAGTAATCTTTTATATTTTCAATATCGCGGGTGTTGTCTCCCAAAAAGAAGATGTGTTTTGCATCGGGCTGGGACTGCAAACAGTAGTCGATATTGCGTATTACCGCGTGCGAATCTGAAATAACGAGTATCCGCATAAATTTCTCCCCTCATAAAACCAAATTACAAACATATAAAATAGTATAAACTAATTTGGAGGGGATTTCAATGCAAAACGGAAATATAGCAGATATATTAAGCGCGTTAGCAAGAAACGGAATTGACGGCAACAAGATAAAGGAAGGTAATGTTGATGATATTATAGCATCATTAAACCCCGAACAACAGGAAAAATTAAGCGGAATATTAAGCGATAAGGCAAAGACCGAAAAGATTTTGTCCTCACCCGCCGCAAAGCAACTGATTCGCGCATTATTGGGGGACAACAATGGATGATTTAAGCGGTAAATTATCGGCTCTTTTAAATGACCCCGATGGTATGGCACGGATACAACAAATGGCGCAAACGCTGCTTAACGATACAAAAAAGGAAAATGAAGACACAGGGCTTGATATAGCGCGTATTGCGCCGCTTATATCAAAAATAAACGCGCGTAAGCCCGATAACCGCACTTCGCTTTTAATGGCTCTTCGGCCGCATTTGTCCGAAAAACGCCGCGAACGGCTTGATACTGCCGTAAAACTTTTGCGGGTTGCTGATATGTTGCCGCTGCTGCAAGACAGCGGTCTGTTCAATTTGTAAGGGGGGCGAATTATGGACAATGTAACCGCCGAAGAATTAAACCGCGCGGCCGAGCGGGTCAGAGATATGCAAAGGCGCGCCGCTCAGGCGGGAGGCAAAAACAAGCCTCCCGAAAAAAGAGAGGAAAAACCAACCCAAATGGTTTTACCGCGCCGTAAAAGTATACTTGAACTTATAAATTTCAAGAATATGGAAATAGACAACGACCGCAGTTTATTGATGGGTATTTTACTGCTGTTATCGGGTGACACAACCGATGAATTATTGATGTTGGCACTCATTTATATAATGCTGTAATCCATTCGACAAATTATTACAATAATTTAACTATTTAATGCAAAAAATGTTGTTATGTAAACCGTAATAACCATATTAAGTTATTAAAGTTATCCACCGACTATTTAACAAAATAGCAGTTTTTGGCGCTAAAAACCGCTTAGAACCGTTTATAACTGTTGAAAACTCGGTGGATAACTGGCATATTCCACTATGCAAAAATAATATGAGATAAAAAGTTATGTAAATGAAAATTATGTTACAAATCCCATATTCCGACAAAAAAGTGTTTACTTAGACGCAGATTTATAGTATAATTTATGCATATAAAAAAGCGTTTTACAGACATAAATTTTATTTTTGTGGAGAGTCTTTTATGGGGATTATTAAAAGGTGCATATTATGCGTTTTATGCATAGTGTTTTGCGTCGTAATGTGCGCGGGTTGCGGGGAAAAAACAAATCCGCTTTCAGCCAAAGAAGTAACCGATATTATAAAAAGCAATAACGCATCGGATATTGTTTGGACGGCGCTGAGGTCAACCGATATTTCGGCATACTTCGGTTTTTCAGATGAAAAGGTGACCGAGCTGTCGGTATTTATCAACGATGATGATGAGCATTACGATATGGCCGCCGCCTTCGAGTTTGAAACAAGCGATGATATGCGCGCAGTTATAGAGGCGCTTAACAAAAGCTTAATCACCGCCAAAGAAACATTTGAAAATGTAAATAACAGCGAAGCCACAAAGATAAAAAATAAGTTGATACTTAAAAATGATAATATGTTGGTGGTTGTGGTATCAAACAATTACGAAAAAATAGGTAAAGAATTAGCCAATTATGGCTTCGTATCGGTAGAAAAGTAATAAAAACACCCGAAATCAATCGGGTGTTTTTTGTTAGGGATTAGGAT
>JAZUSW010000068.1:0-9657 GCA_045606925.1 Acutalibacteraceae bacterium
ACTAAAAAGTGTGAATATATTTGCCTAACCGCAATTATTCATTATTCATCAGCGTAAGCGACTTCATTATTCATTATTCATTACGAAAATCCGTTTTAATGAATGATGAATAGTGAATAATGAAAAATGAATAATACAAAACAAAAATCCGCTCTCTTTCGAGAACGGATTTTCGTTTTGGTGGGAGAAGGTGGATTCGAACCACCGAAGCTGAAAGCAACAGATTTACAGTCTGCCCCCTTTGGCCGCTCGGGAATTCTCCCATATTCACTTTTTCAAGCAGGAATTATTATAACACAGTTATATTGCGGTGTCAAGCACTATTTTTTTATTATTTACCTAAATAAATTTGATTTGGCCGTATGCCGAAATATTTTAAAAGGGAAGCAACCGCTTCCCTTTTCTTTGCTTATTTAAACATTGTTTGCACGCCGTCAACAAACTCGCCGACTGCCTTTATTGCTTTGCTTGAACCTTTGGACATCTTGCGGTTGTTGTCTATCATTATTTTGCCGACACCAAGCAGTGTAGCCCCCATAATCATACCCGTAAGTGTGCCCTTTGCGAAGCTTGAAACAGTTTTCATTTCCATAAAATTACCTCCTTGTGTATATTATTGTTACCACAAGGATAAATTTTATTTAATTGCCAAAATATTCTTTGTACCACACAAGGAAGGTATAAACCGTCCAGATTTTTCGGCTTACATCCTCTTTGCCGCTTTTGTGTCGGTCAAGCAGCGCTACAAGACGGGCGGTATTGAAATATTTTTTTGCGTTTTCACTTGTAAATTCGGCTTTTACGGTCTCGTAATAGCCATCTTCTTTAAGCCACACGCGAATCGGCACGGGAAAACCGAGCTTGTCCTTTTCGGCTGTGAGCTTGGGAAGCGTTTTCTCAGCCGCTTTGCGAAGCGCAAGTTTGGTTGTTTTTGTGTTTACGCGGCATTTTACAGGGATTTTCTCGGCCAACTCCATAACCTTTTTATCAAGGAAAGGAACGCGAAGCTCAAGCGAGTTTGCCATACTGGTTTTATCGGCTTTAAGCAAAATATCGCCCATCAACCACATATTTATATCAAGATACTGCATTTTTGTTACGGTATCCTTATCCTTTACCTCATCATAGAACTTTTTGCAAAGTAATTGCGGGGATACCGCACCCACATCGCGAAGCAAAATTTTGTTGCGCTCTCTTACGCTGAAAATATTTGCGTTGCCTATAAATCTCTCTTCAATAGTTTTACCGCGGCGGATTAAATAATTCACACCGTATTTGTTTGGGAAATGCAAAAATTCGAGAGTTTTGCTGATAATCCTACGGATGCAAAACGGCAGGCGGTCATAATAGGTTAATGTTATGGGCTCCTGATAAATTCGGTATCCGCCGAATAATTCATCGGCGCCCTCACCCGACATAACAACCTTTACGTGCTCGCTTGCCAGCTTTGATACAAAGTAAAGCGCTATTGCGGCAGGGTCGGCAAGTGGCTCGTCCATTTGGTACTGAATATACGGAAAAGTAGACCAATACTCCTCAGGAGTTATAATCTTGCTTATATTTTTAACGCCTATCGTATCGGCAAAGCGTTTGGCATATTCAATTTCGTTATAGCGGTTGCCGTCAGGGCTTTCAAAGCCAACCGTAAAGGTTTTATCAACATTAGCCGCCTCGGCTATATAGCTTGAATCGATTCCGCTTGAAAGATAAGAACCCACCTCAACATCGGCAATCTTATGCGCCGAAACGCTTTCTCTCACCGCGGCATCGGTTAAATCGGCAAAATAGTCGAGCGAACCATCCTCGGGGCGAAATTCAGGGCGGAAATAACGGGTTGCGGAGATTTTGCCATCCCGATACTCAAAATAATGTGCGGGCGGGAGTTTAAAAACGCCCTTGAAAAATGTTTCTTCCGTAGGCGAATACTGGAAGGATAAATAATGTGCGAGTGCTTCTTCGTTTAATTCTTTTTTAAACTCAGGGTGGAGCAAAAACGACTTGATTTCACTGCCAAAAATAAACGAATTTTGCTGGAAGGTATAATAAAACGGCTTTATACCAAACATATCACGGGCGCCAAAGACAGAGCCGTCTTGCTTATTGTAAATCACAAAAGCAAACATACCGCGCAACATCTTTACAAGTTCGGCGCCGTATTCTTCATAACCGTGGAGTAAAACCTCACTGTCAGAGTGACTGGTTTTAAAATTATGACCCTTTTCTATAAGGTCACGGCGAAGTTCGGCGTGATTATAAATTTCTCCGTTAAAGGTAAGCACCAACGAGCCGTCCTCATTGAACATAGGTTGGTCGCCATCGGCAATATCAATAATGCTAAGGCGCCTGAAACCCAGAGCAATATTATCATCAACATACTTGCCGCTTGAATCAGGTCCGCGATGAACAATCCTGTCCATCATCTTTTCAAGAACGGTGCCGTTATCTTTAATATAATTTGTGAATCCAACAAAACCGCACATATTATATCTCCTTTAAAACTTCTTGGTTTTTCTAACAAAATTCCACCAAATATAATATTAACACAAATTTACGCGCTTTACAAGAAAATAAAACAATGTTATAATTTTAATATGCAAAAATTTATTTTTTATCGCTTACTAACTCTATAATGCGACTTTATTTTTGCTATAAAATGTGTTATAATTTATACATTAAATTAAAAGAGGTATTTTTAATGGGTTTATTCAGTAAACTTTTTGGCAATTACAGCGAAAAGGAATTAAAAAGAATTATGCCGATTCGCGATAAGGTTTTAGAATTAGAAAATGAAATAGCCGCTTTGTCTGATGATGCGCTTTGTGCAAAGACGGATGAGTTTAAAAAGCGTTTGGAATCGGGCGAAACGCTTGATGGTATATTGCCGGAGGCATTTGCCGTTTGCCGAGAGGCAAGCTGGCGTGTGCTTGGTATGAAGCACTTCCCCGTGCAAATTCTTGGTGGTATTGTATTGCATCAGGGTCGTATCAGTGAAATGAAAACAGGTGAAGGTAAAACACTTGTTGCCACTCTTCCCGCATATCTTAACGCCCTTACAGGCAAGGGTGTGCATATTGTAACCGTTAACGACTATTTGGCGCGCCGCGACTCTGAATGGATGGGCAAACTTTACCGATTTTTAGGTTTATCGGTTGGCCTTGTTGTGCCGGGTATGGCACCAAACGAAAAACAAGAGGCATACAAAGCCGATATTACCTATTGTACCAATAACGAGCTTGGTTTTGACTATTTGCGTGATAATATGGCAGTTTATCGCGAAGAGCGTATGCAACGCGGCCATAATTTTGCCATTGTCGATGAGGTTGACTCTATTTTAATAGACGAAGCAAGAACGCCGCTCATTATATCGGGTCAGGGCGATAAATCCACCGATTTGTATGTGAAGGCCAATGTTTTGGCGAAAAAGCTTAAAATGGTTAAGGTTGTTGAAACCGATTCGAAACAAACCGATGAAGAGCAAAAATTCGATGGCGACTATGTAGTGGATGAAAAAGCCAGAACCTGTACACTAACGCCCTCGGGTGTAAAAAAAGCCGAAGAATATTTCGGTATAGACAACATCAACGACCCCGAAAATATGACCGTGTCGCACCACGTAAATCAGGCAATAAAGGCGCACGGGCTTATGCAGCGCGATATTAACTACGTGGTTAAAGACGGACAGGTTATTATTGTTGATGAGTTTACGGGCCGCCTTATGTACGGCCGCCGATACAACGAAGGTTTACATCAGGCAATAGAAGCCAAGGAAGGCGTTAAGGTTGAGCACGAGTCAAAAACCTTGGCTTCCATCACATTCCAGAACTTTTTCCGCCTTTATTCCAAGCTTTCGGGTATGACGGGTACCGCGCTTACAGAGGAGCAGGAATTCCGCGAGATTTACCAGCTTGATGTTATCGAAATTCCCACAAACAAGCCCCTTGCCCGTGTTGACAAAAACGATATTATATACAAAAACGAGCCGACAAAGTTTGCGGCGGTTATAGACAGGATAATAGAATGTCACAAAAACGGCCAACCGGTGCTTGTGGGCACCGTAACCATCGAAAAATCCGAGCTTTTAAGCTCTATGCTTAAAAAGCGCAATATTCCGCATAATGTGCTTAATGCAAAGCACCACGAAAAAGAAGCCGAAATTATCGCCCAGGCAGGTAAACTCGGCGCCGTTACAATCGCCACCAATATGGCGGGACGCGGTACGGATATTATGCTTGGCGGTAACGCCGAATATTTAGCAAAGAGTGAGCTTAGAAAAAAAGGTTTAACCGAGGAGGCAATAGCCGAAATTACAGGTTTTGCCGCATCCGATGACCCCGAAATTTTAGAAAACCGCAAATTTTATAACGACTGTATTAAAAAGTTCAGTGAGCAAATAGCACCCGAAGCCGAACTTGTAAGAAAGGCGGGCGGTCTTTGCATTATCGGTACCGAGCGTCACGAATCACGCCGTATTGACAACCAGCTCAGAGGCCGTGCGGGAAGACAGGGTGACCCCGGTTCTTCGCAGTTCTTTATTTCGCTTGATGATGATATTATGCGCGTATTCGGTGGAGATTCACTTAAACGCGCAATGCAAATGACAAAAATTGTTGAAGACGGACCTGTTGATTTCGCCGTTTTCTCAAGCGTTATGGAACGCGCACAAAAGGCGGTTGAAAGTAATCACTTTGCGGCACGCCGTAATGTTCTTGATTATGATGATGTAATCAATAAGCAACGCGAACTTATTTACGAGCAACGCAATAAGGTGCTTGACGGTGAGGATATTTCAAACAATATTTTCTCAATGATTGATAGCACCATTGATAATGCAGTCAATTTGCATTTGGCAGATGAAGTTGTGCACGATGACTGGGATGTAGAGGCGCTTAAAAAGTATACTGCCGGCTGGCTTACCGAACCGAATGACCTTGTGTTTTCTTTGCAGCAGTTGGCTGATACTTCTCGCGAAGAGATTGCCGATTTCTTAAAAGAAAAGGCGCGCGCTCGTTACGAAATGCTTAAAAAGCGATTTGGCGAAGATAAAGTGCACGAAGCCGAGCGTTATATTTTGCTTAGAAACGTTGATTTTCATTGGATGGACCATATCGATGCGATGGACGAACTCCGCCGCGGTATAGGGCTTCGTCATTACGGTCAGCACGACCCCGTAGTTGCATATAGAAATGAAAGCTTTGATATGTTTACGGCTATGACCGATGATATCAGAGAAAAAACAGCCATAGCAACCCTTGCGGGCGGTGTGCTTATGCAGCAAGAACAACTTACGCGTCAAAAGGTTGCTAAAGAAACCGGAACGGGCGAAAAAACCAACACAACCGTTCGCGGAAAAGGTGTAGTAAGCAAAAATGCCCTGTGCCCGTGTGGCAGCGGTAAAAAATATAAACGCTGCTGCGGAAAAGATATTGATTAAACAAACACAACCCAACTGTTTTACAGTTGGGTTGTGTTCTTTGTACGGGCGATTCACGAATTTCCCGTAATAAAGCACCTAAAAACCAAACGGGCAACGAATTGCCCAACATTACGATTATATCATTTTAACCTTTGTCTTTTTTCCGTATTGCTTAGCATAATTTATCATAGATTTTGTCCCGCAGCTTTTTCCATCCCAAAAACAAATAACATAATCCGCCACTTGAGCCATTTGTTCATTTCTTTTCGAACCTGCCGCCCTGCCGTATTTATTCCATTCGGCAGGATATTTCTCTACTTTAAAACCGTTTTCAGCAGCATATCTCTCCCCTATCAAATCAGCACCGCTGCAACCGCCCGATACAAAAATCAAGGTGTATTTTTCCTTTATTTCACTAATACAAAAATCTATATATTCTTTTGCTTCTTTATAATTATTATAATTCCTGCACCCTGCTACAACGATTTTCCTTGTCATAAAATCACCCCCTATATAAATATTATACTATCGTTCGATAGTATAATCAATACTATTATTCGATAGTACATATACTGAATTAGGGTGGTTTTATGTATTATCCAAGGTTGAAAGATTTACGCGAAGATAACGATTTGGTCCAAAAGGAAGTTGCGGCTTTTCTTGGCATCGACCAACGAGTATATAGTAATTATGAAACCGGCAAACGAGAAATTCCTACGCGTTTTATTGTAGCACTTGCCGATTTTTATCGTACCACTACCGATTATATTCTTGGTAGAACTAATAATCCAAAACCGTAATATAAACAAAAGCAGACTGTTTTCAGTCTGCTTTTTATTAATTAAAATATTCGGCGGCTTCCCCTTGAGGGGAAGCTGTCACATAGTGACTGATGAGGTGTTTTTTATCAGACAACTATGCACCGCTATGAATTTTGCTCAAAATATCCTCGCATACACCTCTAAAATTTTGATTGATATCACGATTTGAATATCTCAAGACAGTAATTCCCAATTCATTAAAATACTTATCTCTTTTTTCGTCCGTTTCTTTTCCTTCTTTTTCATAATGCTGAGAACCATCGATTTCAATGATTAGTTTTAAGGATGCTATGTAAAAATCGGCGATATATTTGCCTATCACCTTTTGCCGATTAACTGTTATAGGTAAATTTTTCAAAAAATCATACCATATATGTCTTTCCTCTTTTGTCATATTCTTACGAAGAGTTTTTGCGTTTTCGGTAAGGTTTGGATTATTTGTTTTGTTCATATTCACCTCATCCACCGCAAGCGGTCCCCCTTCCCCTTGAGGGGAAGGCGTTACGGTCTTATAAGTTTTAATTTCTCAATCGGTGTTATACCAACATCCCGTAATATTTCCCTGCATATTTTATAGCCAACAGGGTTGCCGAGCATCTCGGGCTCGTGCGCATCGGCACTTATTATCACGTTGTTACCCACTTCTGCCGCAATTTTGAAAAATCGCTCACTCGGATAATGCCTGCGGCGGTTACCAAATCCACCACTGCCTAACATATTACATTCAAGCGGTATATTGGCGTCCTTTGCCGCAGCACACAAACGCTTCATTTCGCTATAATAATAGTCATCATCAGGCGTATAATTTATCAAGTCGGGGTGTGCAATTAAGGAAAAGTTGCCCGTGCCTATTGCCGAAATTACCGTATCAACATATCTTTTAAGCCGCTTTTTATCGGTGGTCTCTTCACTCGAAATCTCACTATCAAAATTATCTAACAAATGTTGGCCTAACACAAGGTAATCGATGGGATGATTTTTAAAAAATTCAAGTGTTTTCTCGGTAATACCTTTATAATACTCTGCCTCAAAGCCGATATATATTTTTATGTCCTTCGCATACTCTTGTTTTAGTGCGGCAAGTGACTCAAAATACTCGGCAACTTCGGATAATTTCATTTGAAAATGCTTAGCTTTGCCGTCGGGATAAAGTTGCGGCATATGGTCGGAAAAACCAAGCTCGGCAATACCAAGTTCTATTGCCTTTTCTACATATTCGCGGTCGGTGCCTTTTGCGTGATTGCACCGAAAGGTATGTGTATGAAAATTAGCCGTCATTTTTATCCCTCCTTTTCGATATTTAATATTATACCACTAAATCTGAAAATTACAATAACGTAAAAAAATGAAAAATGTATACAGCGACAAATAAAGGCAGAGATTCTCTCTGCCTTTATTACTTAATCTTTAATTATAAAGTGACTTTTTAAATTCAACAAACTCTTTTGAATCTCGCATAAAATCAAACACCTTATCTGCCAATAGATTTGAAATTATATCAATCTCTGAACAAGAAAAGGTTTTTGATGCTTTAGAAGTATCGTGGTATGTCTTGTTCAGGAAAATATTAGTATAATAATGCTTGCCATCAGGGATTTTTTCTCTTGCTTGTGCGTGTTTTCTGGCGAGTTTTAGACTTTCCATCACATCGGTTTCATTTTTGCTCTTGGCATATTCGATGGCTAAGCATCGATAGATTTGTGCAAGTCTGCCGTGATAAAATATAAAATTGCCATCATAAAATATGGCGTTCCATATTGTAAGTGCTGTTTTCAGAGCAAATATTTTTTCATTTAAATCTTTATATTTTGCAAAAACAATATGATTGGTTAATAAATCCACAAAATGCAATGCATTCAAATGTTTTTGTGCCAAATACTTTTCGCTATTCACCCTGTAAACGAATTCAAGCAAAAGATCGCTGCAACAGTATAGTTGCGGGGCTTGGTTGGCATATGTTTCAGCCTTTTCTTCGTTATGGTGATTTCCGTATTCGTCACCATAGATCATTACCAATATTTGTGTTGCGGAAGAGCGCCATTCGTTTTCGGTGCAGTCCTCCAATATTCGCTCACATATTTCTAATGCCTTATTTGTGTACTTATCCGTGCTTTTTTCATCATCAACAAATGAATCGGAATTCTTTGCACTAAATAAAGCATACGCATACTTGGTTAAGCATTGATAATTGTTCGGATATTTAGAAACCGCCGTTTTCCAAAGTTCTATTTCATCCTTTACTAAACCTTGTTGACCTAAACGGGAAGCTCTATATAAAAATTCTTCAATTTCAATTTTTTGTTTTTCTTCATCACGGTCAAGTAACTCATCTGTCGTTACATTGAAAAAATTTGCAATAGGAACAATGAGCGATATATCAGGGAAGGCAGTTTCATTTTCCCATTTTGATACTGCTTGACAGGATACTCCCAGATATGTTGCCAATTTTTCTTGTGTGATATCGTTTTCTCTTCTAAGAAGTTTAATTTTTCTACCAATATTCATAGTTCAACCGCCTCGTTGATATATTTTGTAGCTACGATTATATTATAATAATTATAATATATTTTTACAATAACTGATTGGTTCAAAAAACATCAACCGTAGGTTTACAAATATTTAAATACGCATCTCCCATGTTTATAGTTTATCTTGAATTGTTTCACGTGGAACATTTTAAAACCCGTCTTGTAGAAGACGGGTTTTTTATAATATGGTAATCTCTATTACACCTAAAATTTGCGGTGGAAAACTTTGGGCAACCTGGCCGTTAAATACAACCTTCACCCTATCGCCTTTTTCAAATTTAAGCTTTGAAAACTGCGATACGTTAACAAAAACCTCGGGCGAAATGGCACTATTTTGTTCATCGGGAGAAACAAGTATCATTCCTTTTTCCACCGATAAAACTTCGCCTGTAACGATATGGATATCGGGTATTATATTGTTAGAGATATTGCCCGAATGTAACGGCGCCGAAGTATCGTATTTTGTTTCTTCATTTTGCTCTTTTTTACAAGCAACAAAGGTGCATATAATCAACGCGCAAAGAAAAAAAGCAAATATCCTTTTCATTTTAATCTCCTGTAAAAAAACAAGCGAACGGAAATCCGTTCGCTTTAATGTTTACGTACCCTGAAAACTGAACAAAGTATATATGGAAGACGAGAATCAAAGTAGGTCAAGCCCTCGGTCTATTAGTACTGCCAAGCTCAGACGTCACCGCCTTTACACACGCAGCCTATCAACCCGGTAGTCTACCGGGGACCTTACTAGTCTTCACTATGGGATATCTAATCTTGAGGTTGGCTTCACGCTTAGATGCTTTCAGCGTTTATCCAATCCGCACTTAGCTGCCCAGCTATGCCCTTGGCAGAACAACTGGTGCACCAGAGGTGCGTCCATCCCGGTCCTCTCGTACTA
>JAZUSW010000069.1:0-2385 GCA_045606925.1 Acutalibacteraceae bacterium
ATAAATTCATCTCCTAAAAGATAAAATTTTTACACAATAATAATACCAAAAAGTCAACATTAAATCAACTATTATTGAAAATAATTTTCATTTTTCCTTGCATTTTTTTGTCGATATGATAAAATAATGAAAAGAATTTTCATTTAGGGTGATAAAATGGAATCAATAATTCATAAAATACGGTTTATGAGAGAGGAAATGGGTCCTGCCGAAAAACACATATGTGATTATATATTAAATAATGCAGGAAAAATTACGGGTATATCGATAAGCGAACTGGCAAGTCGTTGCGGTTGCGGTGATGCCACGGTTGTCAGATTTTCAAGAAAATTGGGGTTTGACGGTTATCAATCCTTGAAAATCGGCATAGCAACCGAAATTAAACTAAGCTCTTCGGTTGAGGAAGAAATAACAAAAAAAGATACCTGTTTTGAGATTTTCCAAAAGCGAATTAACGATGTATCGGTAGCACTGAAAAATACCGAGCAGGTGCTTGATGCCGAAAAGCTGGAACTGGCTGCAAAAAAAATTATGTCGGCAAAACGAATAGTTATTTTCGGGCTTGGAAATTCAGCGGCAATCGCACAGGATGCGGCGCATAAGTTTTTGCGTTTAGGTCTGAACGCACAGGCGTGTTGTGATAATCATTTACAAGCGATAATTGCCTCGCATCTCGACAGGCAAAGCGTAACAATCGCTATATCTCACTCCGGCTCTTCGAAAGATATCGTAGAGGCGGTACAGCTTTCAAAAATCGGCGGTGCTACAACAATAGGCATTACTAATTACGGCTCTTCTCCGCTTAATGACAACTGTGATATTGTCTTGCACACACAATCGGATGAAACACGCCGTTCAATACTTGCTATGAGTTCAAGAATTGCGCAACTTGCAATTTTTGATGCAATTTATACCTATATTGTTGTAAATACCGATAAGGAATCGGTAAATGCCGTTTATAATACCGAAGTGGCGCTTCAAAATAAGAAATATTGATTTAACGATAAGTTTTTGATATAATAATAGAGAAAAATGGGGGGAATATATGAAAATCAAGACAAAAAAATTGCCTTTTTCAAGGGTTTTAGAAATCAGTAAACCTGCACATAAATATCCCAAGAAACCCAATATTTTATTCAGGACAATTATAAGAATTGCGGCATTGCCTGATTTATGGGCAACAAGGTTTAAATACACTGTAACCCGTATGGATAAAGCGGGAAAGGGACCGTATCTTATTTTAATGAATCATTCAAGTTTTATAGATTTGGAAATAGCATCCCGCATTTTTTACCCGATGCCTTACGGAATTGTTTGCACATCGGACGGATTTGTCGGTAAAGAGTGGCTGATGCGCAACATTGGTTGTATTCCAACACAAAAATTTGTAACCGATGTAACGCTTATTAAAGATTTGATGTACGCCGTTAATAAGAAAAAAATAAGTGTTCTTATGTATCCTGAGGCAAGTTATACTTTTGACGGTACGGCAACACCGCTTCCGCGCCGACTGGGCGTTTTAATTAAAAAACTCGGCGTACCGGTGCTTACCGTTATTACCGATGGCGCATTTCTTCGTGACCCATTATATAACGGCCTTCAAAAACGAAAGACAAAGGTTAGCGCACATCTTCATTGCCTTTTCACAAAAGAAGATGTTGAGGAATTATCGGTAGAAGAACTTGACCGCCGGCTTGATGAGCAGTTTTCTTTTGATAATTTTGCGAATCAATACAATAAGCAAATCAAAATAACAGAGCCGTTCCGTGCCGATGGGCTTAACCGTATTTTGTATCGCTGCGCAGCTTGTAATACTGAGGGGCAAATGGAAGGCAAGGGCACACACCTTACCTGTAAGCATTGCGGAAAAATATACTATATGGATGAGTACGGTAGGTTAAAAGCTACCAACGGCAAAACCGAGTTTTCTCATATACCGGCGTGGTATAACTGGCAACGCGAGTGTGTAAAAAGGGAAATACAAAGCGGAAGCTATATACTTGATACAAAGGTAGATATTGCCGTCTTGCGTGATTTTAAAGCAATATACAAAGTGGGTAGCGGACAACTTGTGCACACAACCGACGGTTTTACGCTTACGGGTTGCGATGGCGAACTTAATTATCACCATTCACCGCTTGCATCGTACGGGCTTTACTCCGATTATTTTTGGTATGAAATCGGCGATGTGATTTGCATAGGCAATAAGGATATGCTTTATTATTGTTTCCCAAAGGATAAAAAAGATATAGTGGCAAAAACCCGTATTGCCGCAGAAGAAATTTACAAAATGAAGAAGGATAAATAAAAAACTCGAAGAGAAATGGGGGTTGTCCTTATCGGAGAATTTAAAATAGGGGGATGGGCTTACCCTGTGCATTTCTA
>JAZUSW010000070.1:0-7898 GCA_045606925.1 Acutalibacteraceae bacterium
TTCTCTTGGAAAGTTTTCTTTGGTAATATATTTTGTTGTAGCAATTATTAATGCATTTGTTAGAAATTGGGTGGCAAGGGGCTCTTTGCTTGTTGTTCAGTGGTTGATTTTGATTTTCATTATTTTTAGGGTGCTATCTAAAAATCTCCCAGCCAGGCGAAATGAAAACCGAAAATTTGAAGTATGTTTTTTAAAATTTAAACCCCATCTGGATTTATTAGGGGAGAGGATAAGGAATTTTAAAACCAAAAGGTATCGCACTTGTCCAAACTGCAAAGCGGTATCGCGTTTACCTATAAGACGGGGACGGCATTTCGTAAAATGTCCAAAATGTAATATTCCTTTTAGAGTTTTTATACTTTTTTAAAGCAGTTGAGAGAAAAAATCTCAACTGCTTATTTTTTTGCATTTTTTTAAAAAAACTATTGATTTTTATGAAAAAGTAATGTATAATGACAGTAAAAGTGGTGCAAAGTGGTGATTTTGCACATAAAAGTGGCTTAAAGTGGGAGAAATGAGGTGAAAATTCGATGCTTTATGGCGGTTATGATCACAATATAGATAAAAAGGGTCGGGTTTTCATACCGTCCCGTTTAAAAGATGATTTAGGCGAATCGTTTATCATTTGCAAAGGAATAAGCGGTAAGCGATGCCTGTGTATTTATCCGTTTGGAGAGTGGGAAAAACTTGTTGCAAAAATTTCCGAATTGCCAACCTCACAAGCAAGTTCAATTAAAAGATTTATTTTTGACGGTGCTTTCAATGTGGAATTTGATGCACAGGGAAGAATAGTTATTCCACCAACACTTCGTGAATTCGCCGAACTTGAAACGGCAGCACATCTAATAGGTATGGATACCTATATAGAACTTTGGAGTAGCGAACTTTGGGCAAAAGAAGATGTGTATACACCCGAAGATATATTTGCTGATGCCGATAAATTCCAACTTTAAGGATGTAGAATATGGAGTTTAGTCATAAACCTGTTTTGTTTGATGAGGTTATTGAGTCGTTAGATATTAAACCTGATGGCATTTATGTAGACGGTACCGCAGGCGGTGCGGGGCATTCTACCGGAATTGCAAAAAAACTGATAAACGGAAGACTAATCAGTCTTGATAGAGACCCCGATGCCGTAAAGGTTGCAACCGAACGATTGAAAAATTATCCCGCAACGGTTATACACTCAAATTTCAGCAATATGGATGCGGTACTGGATAGTCTGGGAATTGAAAAAGTTGATGGAATACTTTTAGATTTAGGTGTTTCTTCCTTTCAGCTCGATAATGCCGAACGCGGTTTTTCTTATCATAAGGATGCGCCGCTTGATATGCGTATGAGCAAAGAGGGCATTAGCGCAAAGGATATAGTAAATGATTGGTCGGTGGAAGAATTGGCCGAAATCTTTACAAAATACGGTGAAGAAAAATTTGCTTACAGAATCGCAAAGAGAATAGAACTCGTAAGAAATCAACAACCTATACTTACAACAAAGCAGTTGGCAGATGTAATCTCTTCAGCATATCCTGCGGCGGCAAGGCGTGATGGTCATCCCGCGAGGAAATGCTTCCAAGCTATAAGGATTGCGGTCAATGGAGAGTTAGAAAGCTTAGAGCGGGTTCTTAATACGGCTTTTGGCTTGTTAAAGCCGAATGGGGTGTTGTCAATTATAACATTCCATTCGTTAGAGGACCGTATGGTAAAGCAAAAATTCAAAGAATTTTGCACAGGATGTATATGTCCGCCCGATTTTCCCGTTTGTGTTTGCGGAAAAACACCCAAGGGCAGACTTTATAGCAAAAAACCAATAACGGCAAGTAAAGAAGAATTAGAGAACAATGCAAGAAGCCGTAGCGCTAATTTGCGAGTAATAATAAGGAATTAAAAAATGGGGGATAAGTGTGAATAACTTCAAGTATTACAACGATAGCTTGGCATATGATTTTGAACTTTTTATGCCGAGAGAAAAAAGCGTTAATACTGACAATGTTATCAAAATGCCGCAAAAGAAAACCGTTAAAAAGCAGCGTAAAGCAAAAGCTCAAAAAACAGTTTCGGTAAGCGTTGCATTTGTTTTGTTGTGCACATTTTTCCTTGCCGCCCTTTGCGGAAATATTTTTTTAAGAATCAGAATCAATGAAGTTGATTCGCAAATCAATGATATAAATGTCGAAATTAATGAAATGAATGCCGACCATACTAAATTGTTTGTAGAGATGGAAAAAATAATCTCTTATAACAATTTGGAACAAAGCGCCGAGGTGCTCGGTATGAAGAAGATGGATAAGGACCAAGTGGTATATATCCATGTGAACGATAGAAATACCGCTATTACATCAAATGGCGAATTGGTGGTTTCGGATGAATAAGATGGCTGCGCAGTAAATATATTTATTAAGACACGAGAGTTAAATTTTTAACTCTCGTTTTCGAGTATTATAAAGACGGCTAAAAATTATTAAATACGCCGCAAAATTTTACGGAGGTATTAAAAAATGACCGATAAACCAAGCAAATCAATGATAATGCGCGTGTTTATTTGTATGATAGTGATTGTTGTTGCCGCATCTTCGATTTCTATAATTCGGCTTATTGATATCGCCGTAGTTAATGGAGACAAATATCGCAACGAAGCTCTTGAACAACAACTTTACGATACGCTTTTGGCGGCGCCGCGCGGCAATATTTACGATAAAAATATGAATACTTTGGCAACAAGTTCAACCGCTTGGACGGTGTACATCACTCCAAACGGCTTAAACAGGATAAAGGAAGAAGCCAAAAAGGAACAAATTAAGAATACTATTGCCGATGGACTTTCTTCAATTTTAGGACTTGAACGCGATGATGTATATGCCCAGACCGAGAAAAATACTTATTATGTAATCGTTAAAAAGAAAATAGATAAAGATGTTGCCGATAATGTAAGAAAGTTTATATCGGATAATTCTGATTTAAACATAGCAAGTTATGTCGGATTAGATGAAACAACAAAGCGTTATTATCCCAATGATAATTTAGCATCGGTAGTGCTGGGATTTGTTGGTAGCGATAATCAGGGACTTTCGGGAATTGAAAGTTATTACGATACTAAGCTTACAGGCGTTGCAGGAAGAGTCGTTGCGGCAAAAAGCGCACAAGGTGTTGATATGCCGCTTACATATGAACGAGTAGAAGAAGCCATACAAGGCAATTCACTCGTTTTAACGATAGATAATTACATACAATATATCGCCGAAAAATATCTTGAAGAGGGTGTTTTTGCCAATCAGGCCAACGGTAGAGGCGCATGTATTGTTATGAATGTAAATACCGGTGAAATTCTTGCAATGGCAATAAAGGGTGATTTTAACCCCAATGAGCCGTTTGTTTTATCGGCAGACGACCAATTAAAAGTTGATGAAGAAACCGATGAGGAGAAAAAAACTAAGCTAAAAACAGAATTGCAAAATCTCCAATGGCGTAATAAGGCCGTTTCGGATACGTACGAGCCGGGTTCTGTATTTAAGGTTATTACAGCGGCAATGGCGTTGGAAGAAAATCTTGTAAATACAAACTCTACATTTACCTGCACCCACCATATAACTATCGCAGGACAGGGTTATGATTGCCACAAAACAGGCGGTCACGGCACCCAGAATTTAATTGAGACAATGGTAAATTCGTGTAACCCTGCTTATATTATGATAGGTCAGTTGGTGGGAACCAGCACGTTTTCAAAGTATTTTGATGCTTTTGGTTTAACGAAGAAAACCGGCATAGATTTACCTGGTGAATCAAATCCCGTGTATCACTCCGAATCAAAAATGGGACCAGTTGAATTAGCATCATCTTCTTTTGGCCAAACATTTAAAATTACACCAATTCAAATGATTACTGCCGTATCTGCGGCGGTAAACGGCGGACGCCTCGTTGTGCCACATCTCGTGAGTAAAGTGCTTGATAGCGAGGGTAATGTTGTAGAAACCGTTAATACAACGGTTAAAAGACAGGTTATATCAAAGACAACTTCCGAAACTATACGCACTATGATGGGAGCAGTTGTTTCAAAAAGTACCAGTAAAAATATGTATGTAGCGGGTTATCAGACCGGCGGTAAAACGGGAACTTCTCAAAAGGTCGCTGAAAAACTGGAATCAGGCAGCGATAAGGAATTATATATCGCTTCTTATCTTGCAGTAGCACCTATAGATAATCCCGAGATAGCGGTACTCGTTATGATTGACGAGCCAAGCGCGGGTCAATATTACGGTTCGGCGGTTGCCGCACCAATAGGAGCTGAAATTTTAAGCGGAATTTTACCCTATTTGGGATATGAACCGCAGTATACTGAGTCGGAGCTTGCAAAACTCTCAATCAGCGTTCCTAATGTAGTTGGAGAGGATGTTGCCGTTGCCAAAGGTAAAGTTACAAGCGCAAAACTCAATTACAAAATTATTGGTAACGGTCAAAAGGTTATAAATCAAATGCCTTCATCGACCGATTCGCTACATTCGGACGGTATTGTGATACTATACACCGAAGAAATAGAAGAAGGAACTAATAAAGCCACAGTACCTAATTTTGAGGGAATGTCGCTATCATCAGTAAATGCAACGGCAGTAAATGCCGGTATAAATGTTCAATTTGCAGGTAATACAGCATCAGGCGTAGTTGCATACAAGCAAAGCATTGCGGCAAATGAAACGGTTGATAAAGGTACAGTTGTCACGGTATATTTCCGTGATACCAGCGCCGATAATATAGCAGACTAAGAGGTATAAAATGAAATTAGCAACTTTAATTAAAACCGATAATGACAAATTAAATAATATTGAGGTTTTAGGGGTCACCTGTAACTCTAAGGCGGTGGGCGAAGGATATATTTTTGTTTGTATCAACGGCACAAATGTTGATGGTCATAAATTTGCCGCCGATGCAGTATCAAAAGGCGCCGTTGCTGTTGTTTGTGAACGCGATTTAGGCCTTGATAATCAAATAGTGGTTGAAGATACCCATAAAGCATATTTTGAAATCAGTGCCAACTGGTTTAATAACCCTGCAAATAAATTAAAGCTTATTGGTGTTACCGGCACAAACGGCAAAACGTCGGTTACTTATATGCTTAAAAAAATACTTGAAAAAGCGGGGCATAAGGTTGGTCTTATCGGCACAATACAAAATATTATTATAGATAAAGTATTGCCCTCTAAAAACACAACCCCTGATGCATATGAAATGAATTCCCTTCTGTCACTTATGGAAAAGGCAGGATGTGAATATGTTGTTATGGAGGTTTCATCCCACGCGCTTGACCAAAAAAGAATTTGTTCGGTCGAGTTTTCAGCCGCAATATTTACCAATCTTACACAAGACCATTTAGATTATCATATTACGATGGAAAATTATTTAGAGGCAAAACTTAAACTCTTTAAAATGAGTAAATGTGCCGTTGTTAATTTAGATGATAATTATTCAAAAAGGGTTATTGAGTCGTCAGACTGTAAAACAATCACTATATCCGCTAAAAATGATGCCGCAACCTATACGGCAAAAGATGCGGAGTGCAGACCTGATGGTGTAAAATACCAAATGGTAGGTTACAATTTTATAAATAAAATTACTGTTGGCACAGGCGGTAAATTCACAGTGTATAATTCTATGTGCGCAGCTGCCACCGCGCTTGAACTTGGCATACCCATTGAAATCATAAAAGAAGCATTATTGGAAATGAACGGGGTGTCAGGAAGGGCAGAAGTAGTTAAAACAAACCGTGATTTTACCGTTGTTATTGACTATGCACACACCCCTGACGGTCTTGAAAATATTCTTATGAGTTTCAGGGATTATAAAGAGAGTCGATTAGTAGTATTGTTTGGATGCGGCGGTGACCGTGACAAAACCAAGCGCCCGATTATGGGAGAGGTTGCGGCAAAAATTGCTGATTATTTAATTGTTACAAGCGATAATCCCCGTAGTGAAAATCCAAGCAACATTATTGATGATATAATGGTTGGCGTTAAAAAGCATAAAAAACCGTATAAGGTTATAGAAAATAGGGTGGAGGCAATAAAATTTGCCATTGCTAATGCTGAGAAAAATGATATAATAATTTTAGCGGGTAAAGGCCACGAAACCTATCAGATATTAAGTACCGGCACAATTCATCTTGATGAACGAGAAGTTGTACTTGAAGCATTAAAGGAGCAGTAAATATGATAGAATTTTCCCCGATTATTTCGGCGATAATAGCAATGCTTGTTTGTTGGGGATTGGGATATATAATTATTCCTTATCTTCATAAATTAAAATTTGGGCAAACTATTTTAGATATCGGGCCAAAATGGCACGCGAATAAACAGGGCACTCCTACTATGGGCGGTGTTATGATTTTCGGCGGCGTAGTTTTAGGCGTACTGTTTGCTTTTTGTTATTCTTCATTTGCAAATAGCCGTTTTATAGCGGAACTTTCTGACAGGGGAAGCTTCTTGCGCTTTATTGCAGGTATTGCATTAGCTATTGGTATGGGTTTAATCGGATTTTTAGACGACTACATAAAAGTGGTTAAAAAACGCAATTTGGGGCTTACTGCCAAGCAAAAAACCTTTGCACAATTTTTGGTGGCGGCAATATATTTGGCGGCACTCTATTTTTCGGGTATGAGAACTACGTGGTTGCCGTTTTTCGGCGAAATCTCGGTCGTGTCGGGCATCGGTCTTGTATTTTGGCCAATTTCTTTATTCTTTATCTATGGCTTCACAAATGCTGTGAATTTAACGGATGGCGTTGACGGATTGGCTTCCAGTGTTACAATGATTGTGTCCTGTTGCTTTATGTTTATAGCCGGTTTTGTGGGCAATGTTTGCTACAACACCTTGGCGGCGGCTTTTGCAGGTGCGTGTGCGGGTTTCTTGCTTTGGAACGGCCATCCCGCAAAAGTATTTATGGGTGATACCGGTTCTATGTTTTTAGGCGGTGCAGCAGTTGCTTTTTCATTTGGTGTCGGCAAACCCGTTTTGCTGATTTTTGCAGGATTGCTTTACATCGTTGAGGCACTTTCGGTTATTTTACAGGTATTTTGGGTAACCAAGTTTGGTAAAAGAATTTTTAAAATGTCCCCAATTCATCATCATTTTGAATTATCAGGATGGAATGAGGGAAAAATTGTTTTTGTATTTTCGCTATTCACCTTTGGCAGTTGCATTTTGGCAATCTTGCCCGTAATATTTAATTGGTAGGAGAAAGTTATGGCTTCGGAAAAAAAACTTAGAAAAGGCAGGGTTCAATTTTGGACTAATGAAGGCAAGATTGATATTGCTTTTTTGAGTATAGTGTTAATTCTTTTAACAATAGGGCTTATTATGCTCTTTTCCGCAAGTTATGTTTATTCATATACCTATTACGACAATAGTTATCTGTTTATTTTTCAACAGGCAAAATATGCTGTGTTGGGTTTAGTTCTTATGTTTATTACTTCCCATATCGATTACCATTTTTATCGTAAATTTACCTGGATAATTTTTTTGATTTCGGTAGCTTTACTTGGTGTTTTGTTGGCTTTGCCGCCAATGGTAAGCGGTATGGATGTTAAAAGATGGTTTGCAATAGGTAGTTTTAGCTTTCAACCATCCGAAATTGCAAAATTTGCCGTTATTCTAGTTTTGTCCCATTTAATAGCAAGTAACTATAAAATGATGGGCAAATTTAAGTTCATCGCATTGCTTGTGGGAATTTTGGGCTTCGTTTGTATACTCGTTTTCTTGGAACCGCATATTTCAGCCACTTTGCTTATACTGTTAATCGGCGTTGTCATTATGATTGTCGGTGGGCTCAGTTGGAAATATATTCTCGGCGGCGGTATAATTGGCGGCGTGGGTGTAGTTGCGCTACTGCTCAGCGGTGCGGTAGGATACAGTAGT